>JADGRG010000225.1 GCA_017881145.1 Sandaracinaceae bacterium
TGATGCATCGCGCAGGACGAATGGCGCGTCGGAATGGGCGCGTGCGCAAGCGCACAGGACTGTGGACGCCACCACCAATGAGACCGCCTGAGTCTTTGTCATGGACTCACCCGATCGAGCATGAACGATTCTCTGTCCCAATCATCCCAGGTGCCGTGCATGTGGTCGCCATCGAGGGTGAAATCCACGTGCTTCACTCCTGACCCGAGGTCGGCGTCGCACTCCTTGCTGTTGCAGCGGCAATAGGCGGTGCTGCAAAGCGGGTTTCCCGACTTGTCTCCTGCATCCGTCAGGCAGGAGCAAGGCGTCGTGCTTCCGGTCGCGTCGACGCACTGCGGCTGGAAGTCCGCCGAGCTGCAGAGCGCGAGCTTGCCCGGGTCGACCTTCGCCTGTGCGTCGGCGGCCTGGGGCACGCAGAAGTAGAAACCGTGGCTTCCAACCTGCCATGGGTACGACCGCTGCAGCTGACACCAGCCGTGCCACAGATCTAAGGTGGTCCAGCCGAAAGTCAGGTGGGTACCGTCGAAGCGACCGGCGAGCATGCGATAGTCGACTCCGACCGACGGATTGCCCGCGAGGAAGGTGTATTGCGACGCAGCGACCTCAGTCGGGTAACCCACGTCGGCATCTGAAGCGGGCGCGAACGGACCGAGCACGTCGTGGGTGCGCTCGAAGCGCAGGTGACCCGTGATCTCGCCTGATGCAGCTTGCTCGATGACCAGGCGCCGGCATCCGAACCAATTCCCTGACGTGCTCGTCGGGTCGCAGCCGGTTTCCAGCCAACTGCCGACCAGGCGCTTGTCCGCGCCTGTTATCGATAGCTGCACCGGAGGCGATGAAACGGCGGCCGTCCAGGACGTGCTCGCGTCGATGGCGTTGAAGTCGCTGATCTGCAAGCCGGACTGCGCATCGGACACGCCAGCATCGGACACCGGCGCCGGCAGGCAGGCGCCGGCGCTGCAGGTGCGACCGTGGCCGCACTGCGAGTCGGACGTGCAGCGCAGGAGGCACACGCCGCGCGCGCTGCCCAAGCTGCGATCTTCGCAGCGCTGCAACACGAGCGGTGAGCTCGGGTCGAAGCACGCCGCCTTGCTCGTGCCGGCACAAGCTGCGTCATTGCCACAAGCGCGCGTGCAGGTGCCGCACACGCAGATCAGACCGTCGCCTCCGCAGCCTTGATCGTCGGTGCACACCGCCAACCAGTGGGTCTCGCCTCCCACTTGCGGAGTGTTTCGCGACGAACAGCCCGCGCACAGCAGCATCAGCCAGGCGCCGAGCCGCCACACGCTGGACGAGACCTGCGTTCCACGGTAGCCGAGCACCCACGCATGCGATTTAGGCATCTTGGCCCTCCCCTTCCATCTCGGTCACGCTCTGCCCGACGTAGGCAGTCACGCGTAGCGGTGTGGCGCCACTGGGCATGGGCGACTTCGCGTTGTGGTCTTCGAGCGCGGCACGCAGCTTCATGCCCTGCTCACGCATGCTCTTGAGGTAGCCCAGAATCTCGGCTTGGAGCGGATGGCCTTGCCAGGCATCGAACACGAAGGTGCTGCCGCCGATGCTGTCTGCCAGGTGGGCCCGTCGCGCACCCGACCGCAGCTTGGTGGTGAGCGCAACCACCATGGCCTGGTAATGATCGAACACGGCTGCTTCCCAGCCGACCTCGTCGCCGAAGTCGATGACGCAGGTTTCGCACCCGTACAGACGCTCGCCAGCACGCTGGACCTCGCTGACGAAGCCGCCGCTCGTCAGCTGCATCAAGGCGGATTCGAGCTGCGCAGCGTCGCATGGCACCAGCTGCGCAATGGCCGGCAGCGCGAGCGGTCCGTGCCGGTGCAACGCGACCAACAGCATGGCCTCCAGCCTGCCGGCCTCGCCGGCATGGTCATCGGCGACCGCGCTGAGGTCGTCCGCGCTCAACCGCGTGGCGTCGTCACTTCCACTGACGCACACCAAGCCGGACTCCACGAGATCGAGCACGACCGAGCGCAGCGTCGCTTCATCGTCCCGGGCGAAGCGTCGCAAGAGCTCGCTGCGCAGGATCCCCTCGTGCTGCTGAATGTGGAGCAACACGGCTTCCCAGAGCGAGTGGCCCACGACCGTACGACTGCCGCTCAACCGGGCCAGCTTGCGATGGAAGGTACGCAACGCCATGCCGAACATGTCGGCGATGACCTTGTTGCCAAGGCCCTGTTCCTGCAGCTCCCGCACCAGATCGCCGAACACCAGGTTGGCGACCGACGCGAGCTGGGCTCGCTGGCCGGAGGCCGTAGCCAGCGCCGCAATCAGCACGGTCGTCTGACGCACGATGGCGTGAATGAGCAACGCGGCGTTCATGGGCTTCTGAAGTGTTCTTAGCGGACTAGCATCCCGGGTCGATAGTGTCAGTTCTGACCCTATTGCTCTGATCGAGAGGATTTGATCCCGCCTCACGCTCGATCCGACCCCGCGTGCGGCAGCGTCCTCCTCGAAAGGGGAGCTACCCTTCCTTCGTCAGCCGCTGCCGTACTCGGCATCGCCTCGAACGCGATCCGCAATCAAATCCTCTCGGTCAGAGCACTAGTGGCGCGCCTTTCGGCGGTTGCCCCACGACGCCACCCGGCCAGCAACATTTTGTTGCTCGACCACGGGCCGCCGAACCTCTGCCGTGCTGCGGACAGGACTTGGCCCGACCGGACGTTGCGTAACCTTTCGCACAAATCACCCCCGGAAATCGGTGCGGCCTGTTGCACTGCGAGGGCTCCCGGTCAGGTGACCCCAAGCGGGAGCGGCGAGATGCCTACCCAAGAGGGCGATAGCCGGCATAACCACCACCCAGTCTGCCAGCCGCCCAGCGCCGCGTCACCCGCCTGAGCAGCTACCCTGGCGGCGGAGCCGACCCACGCGCGACGACCAAAGCCCCACGAGTTCTCGCGGTCGAGCTCGCCGCGCGCTACAGCGACGTGCAGGGGTTGAAGGCCTGTAGTGCCGACAGGGCGAGGGCCCCCGAAGCGTCGCGCACGACTTTGACACGCGCCGAAGCGACCCTGCAGTTGGCGGTGGAGTCTTCGAGGGTGATGTTCTTCTTGAGCGAGGCGTCCGGCGTCGTTACCTGCAGAGCCAGCATGTGCTCTGCGCCGTCTTCGAAGAAGCCAAAGTCGCATGCAAACTGCGGCGCGCCAGGAAACATCGGACAGGGCGAACGTAGAGCATCGTGGCTGACGCCCGCCTCCACGATGGACACGTGCCAGTCTTTCGTGTCCGTCGAGCCGCTCTGATTCACGACGATCAGACGTGGCCAAGCACGTGACAGACACGCGGTGCTCCCACAGCCTGGGCCCGAGTCCGAAGCGGCCGCATCGGGCGAAACATGGGAGCCATCGCTGGTGCAGCCGACCTGCGCGAGCGCGCAACCCACGATCACCGCCACTCGAAGAAATCGCTTCATACGCTCACGTGTCCGACGACGACGGCCACGCGCGCGTGGCCTCAATAGAGGAGCGCGCAGTAGTTGGGCGCGCCCGCCACTGTACGACACATCGCCGCGCATTGGAACGGGTGCACATCGATGCGCACACGCCGAGTCGTGCTCGACGTATCCTCGCAGCAAGCGGAGGCCCCCGGCTTGGGGGTACACGTGCTCTTCACGCCGTCAGCGTCCATGCAAGTGCAGACGTTCACCGCACCTGTGCCGTCGACGGCAACCCCACCTCGACAAGACTCCATTTGCACCGCGTGTTCGGGAAACGCGACGTCGAGGGCGAGCGACACGGCGCTGTCGGCGTTCCACGTCTCCAGGCTCGTCGTCTCGGCCAGCTTCACAATTCCAGCCACCGCACGATATTTGGCGACATACGTGCCGTCTTTGCGATGCAGAAGCGTAACTAGAGCACTGGGGCCAGACGCGTCGCGCGCGTCGAGCGTGTCGTAGACCACACGGTACGAGTCCTTCTTGCTCTGAGAGAGATCGATCTGGAGGTACCAGAAATCTTCGAGCTCGTTGAGCGCACCGCTGTCCGAGTAGAGCCCGCAAGCTGCGTCCGGGGGTCGCAGATGAAGATCCACGCGCAATCCAAGCGCGCTAGCGTCTTTCGGATCGCCGTTGAACAAGAACGAGTAGATCTGACCCGAAGACTGCTCGAGCCGCGTGAGAGCGACGAGCCAAGCGACCGCGTCCGGTGCGCTTGCATCCCCTGAGATCTGCGGATCGTCCGCACAGCCAGAGGCCA
>JADGRG010000226.1 GCA_017881145.1 Sandaracinaceae bacterium
CCAATCGGCCAGATGGTGCGCGTGCTCGGTTTGCCACGCTCATCGCCGTACGCGAGCTCGACTTTGCGATGCGTGCGAATCGTGCGGCGGATCAACGAAAGCTCGATACGCTCGGCAGGACGTGCCCGCGCTGGCCCGGCGAGCAGCGCCATCTCGTCCGTCATTCTGCGCAGGTCGCTCGGCAGCACCGCGCGCACTTTCGCCATCACCTCTGCAGCGGCGTTGCCGAGCAGGTCGTCGCCGTGCTCGACCGTCAGGCGCAAACCCAAGACCAACGCTTCCAGCTCTTCGTCGCTGAACATCAGCGGCGGCAACATGAAGCCGGGCAGCAGCACGTAACCCACGCCGGCTTCACCTTCGATGCTCGCGCCCTGGTCACGCAGCGTCTGCACGTCGCGATACACCGAGCGCGTGGACACGCCCAGCTCGTCCGCCAGCACCTGGGCGCTCACCGGGTGCCGATGGCGACGCAGGAGCTGCATCAAGCGCAAGAGACGATCAGCGCGCGACATGATTTTCAGTAGAGCACGCTATGCTGACAGAATCTGGCATGAGCAGAGCGTAGCGTAAAGCCCATGAACAAACCCGCTCTCAACCCCAAGTTCTTCCTGATGTACGTCGCAAACCCATTGGCCAGCGCCGCGTTCTACACGCAGCTGCTCGGCCACCCACCAATCGAGACCTCGGAGACCTTCGTGATGTTCGCGCTCATCCCAGGGACCATGCTTGGTCTGTGGGCACGGCACACCGTCGAGCCCGCAGCCAGCGGCAGCCCCGGCGCGAGCGAGCTGGCGTTCACTGCACCGGATGTGCAAGCGGTCACGACCACGTACAACGCGTGGCGCGAGCGTGGCGTCGTGATCGCGCAGGAACCCACGGCCATGGACTTCGGCTACACGTTCGTGGCGCTCGACCTAGATGGCCATAGACTGCGGGTGTTCGCGCGCTCGGAGCAGTGAGCTCGTGCGGGCGAGGCGGTGGTTGATGCGTCAACGACTGGCTCTGCGGAGCGGTAACGTGGGAGGCCCTGTTCGTTCCGCCGCCAGGGGGAGGGTAGCTGGTAGCTGCGGGGCTGGGGCACTGGCAGACGGGGCACAGCGTTTATCCGGCCTACCGCCCCGCGTCACCCACCTGAGCAGCTACCCCTGGCGGCGGAAATGCCGCGGCTTGAAACCATCCTACTACGGTATTCGGCATGGATCACCACGGCTGCGCGGCGCGCGCTGCTCGCGCGAGACGGGCTCGCCGCCGTTGCGGAATGGGAGGCAGAGCACGGCGCTTTGACAGAAGCGGAGCTCAGCGCAGCACGCTCTCGCATCGAGCGAAGCGCGGCTCGGCGGAAGCGTTCGAGCCGATGAGACCGGTCGTGTACGATACAGGCGTGTTGATTGCCGCCGATCGATCCCAGCGTCGCATTAGTGCGCGTCGAAGCGAAGCCGTAATGCACCCGGGTCGGCGCCTTAGTCTTTCGTCCCACTCGCGATGAAGAACTGGCCGCCGAGGACCCAGCTGCTCGGCTGCTGGCAGAGCGCGAATGCGGCGCTCCTCTCGGCCAGCGGCCGCCACGACTCCCGTGCGAGCGAGGCCCGTGAGACCCACTCGACCCCGCGCGCGTAGGGGCCGGGGCGTGGATTGTGCACGTCGGCGATTACGAGCCGGCCGCCCGGAGCAAGCACGCCGTACCACTCGGAGAAGACCGTCTGCCAGTCGGGAATCACGCTCAGGCTGAGGAAGAAGAGCACGCGGTCGATCGGGCCGACACGTTCCGCCTCATGCGTGTGCGTGGCGCCTACGTCGAGGAGCGTGACGTTTGACCACCCGTTGCGGCGGACACGCATTCTGGCCTTGTGCAGCATGCCGGGCGAAGCATCGGCGCCGATCACGCGCCCGCTCGCGCCGACCGCGGCTCTAAGGAATGGGAGGCTGGCTCCGGTTCCGCAGCCGATGTCGACCACCGTCATTCCAGGCGCGAGTGCCAGCGCCTCGCGCGCCTGTTCACGGTGCGCGCGATACACGCCGTCGAGGCCAGTGTCGTAGAAACTCGCGAAGAGATCGTACCAGGCCATTGGCGCGAGGATAGCCGCAGCAGCGCCATATGGGCGGCACCAAGAAGATGCAAAGGTTGAAATTTCTTCAAGCGCTGTCGAGTGACGGCCGTCTACGGTCGCAGATCTTCAACGAACCCCGTTGGCGAGCACGGAGCCGGCGATAGCCCGCACAGTGCGACCAGGAAATGTTGGTCGAGAGGACGCAGATCGTCACGTCTGCCGCAGCAGAAGATGGGTGAGCTGCCGCAGCAGAAGATGGGTGAGGAAGATGGGTGAGCTGGGCCACAAAATTCACTTCGTGGTCTGGGTGATATGTAAACTCGACCGGCCGCGATACCCCGTTCATGTTTCCGTGATGCCTGGAGGAATCCATGAGTCCATAAGGTGAAAGTCCTGAAGCGGTAGAAGATCGAAGCCGCATAGCTTGGGTGACACGCGCAAGCGTGAAGCTCACCGACAAAACCCCGCTTGGCGGGGCGAGCGAGCACACGGGCCGCAACGATGCGTGAACGCCCGGAAGAGACCTCGTCAGAACGAAAGACCGGGAGCCGAACCGTC
>JADGRG010000227.1 GCA_017881145.1 Sandaracinaceae bacterium
ACGCACGTGGATCACTCGATGGAGCTGATGCGCGAGGAGACCTTCGGGCCCGTGGTGCCGGTGATGAAGTTCGACACGATCGAGCAAGCCATCACGCTCGCCAACGACTCGAGCATGGCGCTGACCTCGTCGGTGTGGACGCGAAATCTGGCTCGCGGCAAGGAGATCGCGGCGAAGCTTCACTCCGGCGTCACCACCATCAACGATCACCTCTACACGCACGGCATGAGCGAGACGCCGTGGGGCGGCTGGAAGGAATCCGGCATGGGTCGCACGCACTCCGCGCTCGGCCTCGACGAAATGACGCAGCCCAAGCTGATCAACTGGGACATCATGCCCGGCAAGCGGAACCTCTGGTGGTACCCCTTCGATCAAGCGACCTACGACGGCATGCTCTCCGCGCTACGCATGCGCTACCCCTCGTCGCTCGGTGCGTGGTTCGGCGATGTCGTGAAGGTCACGCGCCTTGCGTTGCAGAAGATGTTCACACCCTGGGTCCCGCCGAAGCTCCCGAAGGAGTGAAGCTGCATGGCGGCTGGGTGCCTAACCACTCAAGAGCTGTCGAAAAATGGCTCATAGCGGCTTTCGTCCTGCCAAAAAATCCTCGAAATACGCGAGTATTCCTGCGGTTTTTTCTGCGGGCGCGCTCGCTCTGCGCCGATTCTTCTACAGCTCTTCAGGTCGCGTGAAAGCGCTTGCCGTCGAGCAGACGCCGAGGGGCGCGTGGCGCCCAGCGGATAGACCAGCTCGTGTTGCTGCTCGTTGACCGGCTCAGCGCCGTGCGTACCAAGCTTGGACGCGGGCGTGATCTCGGACTGCGTCGTGGATGCGGATCAGCTTCGGGAACGCGTCGAAGACAGTCGCGGGCACGTGATCGACCACGCCGCTCTTGAACCAGCGCACCGTCATGTAGAGCTTGAGGTCGACGACTTGAAGCGACGCGCCGCCGAAGAACGGGCCCTCGCTCAAGATGTTCTTCTCGACGTTCTTTCCCCAGGTGGGCAGGAACGCGGTCGCGAGCTTCTCTCTGGCGGCTTGCTTCTCGGCCGCGTCCGCGATGCGTAGGGTGGGCGACACGTTGGCGCGCAGATCCTCGACGTAATGCATGACCGATTCGTGGCGCGCGGCTTCGAAGAGGTCCGTCGGGTGCAGGCCATGTAGGCGACCGATCAACGTGAGGATCGCGTTCGACTGCGCAAGCGGTGGTTGCCCCGGCATTTCGAGCACCGGCATCGAGCCAAAGGGCGTCGAGGGTTTGAGCGCGGGCCAGGCGGCTGACTTCACGCGGTTGTCGTCGAAATCGACGCCCGCAACATAGAGGGCCAGGCGGCATTCTTCGCCACGGCTCACGGGGGCATCGAAATACGTCAGCTTGGGTTTGTTCATGGCCAGACACCGTGGCATCGCTGGCGCATACGCGCAACGGGCGGCGAGCTCATCCCAGGCCGCAGCTGCCAGGGATGAGCTCGCCGCGGTCCAGCAGCCGATGGCGGCGGCCGCTAACCCGGGCCGGCGTGGACCACGGCGCGATTGCCGGCATCTGGCTGGGTTGAGTGACCCCATCGCGTTGCGGCAGGGCTCTTTATCCACTAGATCGCTGCGGCCGTGTCTGTCATCGCTCACCACTTTTCCCTGGAACAAAGCCTCGGAACGGCTGCGACCACGCTCGCCGACGTGATCGCGCGCATGCGCAGCGAGGCGCGTGTCGACTTCACCTCTGCGCCTTCAGGAGCGCTGGCACTGCTGCTGCAACGTGCGCGTCGCACGCTCGGTCAACCGCTCTTGGTGGTGATGCCCGACGCGCAGAGCGCTGCGCGCCTGGCCGCGGATCTTCGCTTCTTCGAGGCTGCCGGCGAAGGTGAACCCTCGGCCGTCCTACTCTACCCGCTCGCCGAGACCACGCCCTTCGTTGATGTCGCGCCCGACCGACGCGCCAGCATGGACCGGCTCTCGGTGCTCTTTCACCTGGCGCACGGGCTGCCATTCGACTGCCTGGTGGTGCCGGTCGCCGCTCTGGCGCGGCGCGTGCCTCCAGCCTCGGCCATCGTCAGCCACTCGGTGCTGGTGCAGCTCGGCAAGGAGCTGCCGCGCGAGAACTTCCTGCAGATCTTGAGCGAAGGCGGCTACGTGCGTGTGCCGCTGGTCGAAGACCCCGGCACCTTCGCAGTGCGCGGTTCGCTGGTCGACGTCTTCCCGCCGCACGCGCGCGAGCCCTCGCGCATCGAGCTCGACGACGAGCTGGTGGTGTCGATCCGACGCTTCGATCCCGACGACCAGCGCACCCTGGGCGATGCCAACGAGGTGCGTGTGCACCCGGTGCGCGAAGCACTGACCTCGGGCGACGAACTGGAGCGCGCCAAGAGCCGGCTCTCCGATCTCTGCGATGCGCTGAACATGCCTTCGAGCCGGCGGCGGCAACTCGTCGACGAGCTCGGAACCGGGCGCGCGTTGCTTGGCATCGACGGGCTGCTGCCTGCGTTCTACGAGAAGCTCGCCACGCTCTTCGACTACCTGCCCGCCGAGCTGCGCGTGATCGCGGTCGATCCGCAGGGTCTCGGGCGCGAGCTGGAAGACGAGCTGCAGCGGGCAAGCTACGACCACGGCGCGAAGACCGAGGTCAAGGCGCCGGTGTTTGCGCTCTCGGAGCTCTACCTCGAACGCGATGAGCTCAGCGCGCGCATCACGGGCCACGCGCTCTGCGTCGTGCACAGGCTCGCGGTCGGCGGCGAGAGCGACGAGCCGGGCGAGTTGCCGCTTTCGGAGCTGCGACGCGTCGAGCCCGAGGCGGTGCTGCGTCTCTTCGCAACCGATCAAGCGCCGCTGACGGCTGCGCTCAAAGCGGGGCGCGCCAAGCGCAGCCACGACGATCCGCTCGCGCCGCTCATCACCTACCTGCGGCGCCTGCTCGATGAAGGCATGCGCGTCGTGCTCAGTGCGCGCACCAGCTCGCAAGCCGACCGCCTCGCGTCACTGGTGCGGGGCTATGGCCTGAACATCGGCAAACCGGAAACGGCACGCGCGGAGAGCCTGGATGCGCTCAACGTCGGCGACATCAAGGTCTTGATCGGACCGATCGAGGACGGCTTCGTCCTGCCCACCGAGGCGCTGGCGCTGATCACCGAGCGCGAGATCTTCGGCGAGCGTGCGACACGGCTGAGCCAGAGCAAGCGCAGCCGCGACAAGACGCGCGCCTTCGTCGAGGATCTGCGCGAGCTGCGCGCCGGCGACTACGTGGTGCACGCCGAGCACGGCATCGGTCGCTACCTGGGCCTCGACTACAAAGAGGTGCCGGTCTCGCGCTTCGAGCAGCTGAAGGGCCTGCTTCCGAAACGCGTCGAGGTTTTAGTCCTCGAATACCAGGGCAGCGACAAGCTCTACCTGCCAGTCACGCGCCTGCGCCAGATCGAGAAGTTCGCCGGTGGCGAGGCCGCAGCGCCCAAGCTCGATCGACTCGGTGGCCAGACCTTCGGACGCACCAAAGACCGCGTCAAGAGCGCGGTGCGCAAGCTGGCCGACGACCTGCTCGCGCTCTACGCCGTGCGCCGCGCGCGCACGCGCCCGCCCTACCCGGCGCCCGATCGCAGCTACGCCGAGTTCGAAGCGACGTTTCCCTTCGAGGAAACGGCCGACCAGGCGCGCGCCATCGACGAAGTCATGCACGACCTCGACGGTGCGATGCCGATGGACCGCGTGATCTGCGGCGACGTCGGCTTCGGCAAGACCGAGGTCGCCATGCGCGCTGCGTTTCGCGTGGCCATGAGCGGCCGGCAAGTCGCGGTGCTCTGCCCGACCACGGTGCTCGCACAACAACACTTTCTGACCTTCGAAGACCGGATGCGCGACTACCCGCTGCGCGTCGCGGTGCTCTCGCGCTTCGTCGACAAGAAGGAACAGACGCAGGTCGTCACCAAGATCAAGGACGGCAGCATCGACATCGTGATCGGCACCCATCGTCTGCTCTCCAAGGACGTGCGTTTCAAGAACCTTGGCCTTCTGGTGGTGGACGAGGAACAGCGCTTCGGTGTCACGCACAAAGAGCGCGTCAAGCAGCTCAAGCAGGAAGTCGACGTCCTGACTCTCAGCGCCACACCCATCCCGCGCACGTTGCAGATGGCGGTCTCTGGCATGCGCGAGCTCTCCATCATCGCCACGCCACCGACCGATCGGCGCGCGGTGCGCACGCTGGTCACACGCTGGGACGACCACGTGATCCGCGAAGCCATCAAGCGCGAGCTCTCGCGCGGTGGACAGGTGTTCTTCGTGCACAACCGCATCGAGCGCCTGCACGAACGCGCAGCGCAGCTCGCGGAGCTGGTGCCGGATGCGCGCATCGCCATCGCCCACGGTCGCTTGCGCGAGGCCACTCTAGAGCGAGTGATGACCGACTTCGTCGCCGGCCGCTACGACGTGCTCTGCTGCACGGCCATCGTCGAGAACGGCCTCGACATCTCGCGCGCCAACACCATCCTGCTCGATCGCGCCGACACCTTCGGTCTGGCTCAGCTCTACCAGTTGCGCGGCCGGGTCGGCCGCTCCCGCGAACGCGCTTACTGTTACTTGATCGCGCCGCCGGAGACCCAGCTCTCGGACGAAGCGCGCGTGCGCATCGAAGCGCTGGAGCGCTTCTCACAGCTCGGCGCAGGTTTTCAGGTAGCTTCGCTCGACATGGAGCTGCGCGGCGCCGGAGATCTCTTGGGTGCCGAACAAAGCGGGAGCGTCTCGGCCGTTGGCCTCGATCTCTTCGTGCAGATGCTCGAGGAAGCGGTGGCAGAGCTGCGCGGGGAAGTGGTCGTGCACGACATCGACCCGGAGCTCACGCTCGACCTCGAGCACTACCTGCCGGACGACTACGTGGCGGACGTCGGGCTGCGGCTTTCGCTCTACAAGCGCTTCGCGGCGGCCGACGAGGAAGACGGCGTCGCCGACATCGCAGCCGAGATGGAAGACCGCTTCGGTCCGCCACCAGCGCCAGCGCTGGCCTTCGTGCGCGCCATGGCGCTGAAGCCCGCGTTGCGTGGGCTGCGCGCGCTGGCCTGCGAAGCCACCGCGACGCGCGTCACGTTGCACTTGTCTCAGGACACACCGCTCGATCCCGAGAAGTTGATCAAGCTGGTGAGCAGCGGCAAGGGCTACCAGCTCACGCCGGACCTGCGCCTGACGCGACGCTTCACGACGCCGCAGCAGAGCGACGCAGTCGACCTGGTGCGCGGTGTGTTGCAGGAGCTGGCGCCGCTTCGGCTGGCAGGACTCGGCGAGTTGACGTGATCACC
>JADGRG010000228.1 GCA_017881145.1 Sandaracinaceae bacterium
ACGCTTGCGAGCGGTCGCCCTTGGCTTCCGAGAGGCGCGTGCTGAAGATGCTCTGCAATCGCTGCAGCGCGTATTCGCGGCGCACCGGATCACCGAGATCGCCAGCCTGTCCCTTAGGGTCGTTGTCGTCGGGGTGACAGCCTAGAAGCCCTGCCGTCAGCGCGATGAAGCCCAGCGCAGCGACGCATAGGAGCGCATGCTTTCTCATCGAAGTCTCCCCGTTCTCTGCCGGTCATGCCCGGCGACACTGCCAATTCCCTTGTTTTCACGGGAACTTAGCAAAAGATTGGTCGGACTATAGACAGCCTGTGGAGTCACTGTCAACGGCGTGTGGCACGCGCCACCAAGCGGATTGCGCACGCCCATACGGAACGCGAGCCTTCGCACGCTGCGGCTCGGCCTGCCTCGGAGGCCACGCGAGCCTCGACCGGCGTGCTCACCCGGGAACGTGCTACACACGGCGGGTCTACAACCTGGGAGATACCTCTGGCCACGCACACCGGTAGCGACGCACCGATCTCGAACCTCGACGATCTCCTCACGCCCTTCCACGAAGCCTGCAAGCCGCGCGCAAGCTTCCGGGTGGGCACCGAAGCCGAGAAGTTCGGCGTGCTCGCGGAGAGCGGCGACCCGCTGCCTTTCGCGGGAGAGCGCAGCGTGCAGACGGTGCTGACCAGACTGGCCAATGAGCATGGCTGGACGCCGGAGCGCGAGCACGAAGAGGGCGAGGTCATCTCGCTGCGTCGCGGTGAAGCGTCGATCACGCTGGAACCTGCCGGACAGCTGGAGCTCTCCGGCGCACCGCACGCGTCGATCCACGACACCTGCGCGGAGTTCCGGCAACACATCGCCGAGCTAGCGGGCATCTCCAAGGAGCTCGGGATCGTTTGGTTGAGCCTGGGCTTTCATCCCTTCGCGCGCGACGCCGATCTGCCGCGAGTGCCCAAGCTGCGCTACGCGATCATGGAGCGCTATCTGCCCACTCGGGGGCACCGCTCGCTCGACATGATGCGCCGCACTTGCACCGTGCAGGCCAACCTCGATTACCAAGACGAAACGGACGCCATGCGCAAGCTGCGCGTCGCGCTCGCTCTGCAGCCAGTGGTCACAGCGATCTTCGCCAACAGTCCCTTCTACGAAGGCCAGCGCAGCCCTCGCCTCTCGGAGCGCGCCGACGTGTGGCTGCACATGGATCCGGATCGCTGCGGCATCTTGCCGTTCGCGTGGGAGAGAAACATCTCCTTTCAAACCTACGTAGAGTGGGCACTCGACGTGCCGATGTTCCTGATCAAACGCGATGCACGCGTGATCGCCAACACCGGACAAACCTTTCGCTCGTTCCTGAAGGAGGGCGCGCAAGGTGAGCGCGCGACGATGTCCGACTGGAAAACGCACATCAACACGCTCTTCCCGGAAGCTCGGCTGAAGAACACGCTCGAGATGCGCGGCGCGGATGCGCAGCCGCGTGACTTGGTGTGCGCGCTGCCAGCCCTCTGGAAGGGTCTCCTGGACGACGACACTGCGTTGGGCCTGGCCGAGAACCTGATGTCGCCACTGCATCCGCAAGCCGTGGAGGCCGCACGCCCAGACATCGCGGTGCGTGGGTTGCAGGCAACACTGGCAGGTCGACCCCTGCAAGAGTGGGCGGCGCAGCTCCTCGAGATCGCGTCGGCGGGTCTGGTCCGATTCGCTGTGAAGAACCGCGATGGGCAAGACGAATCACTCCACCTCGCTCGCATCAAGAAGCTGGTCGCTGCGGGCAAGACGCCAGCAGAGCAGCTCCTCTCGCAGGTCGATCCGCACGCCGGATTTCGTGATCAGGTCATGGCCGCGGCTCGGCTCTGAAGTGCTGCGCCACTGACCGAGTTGCGCGCTGGTTGTCAGCGAGGTTTGTCGGCGCGGTGCGCGGCTGGACTTTCTGCCGCCGACGCCTCCAGCCCCTGATTCACCAGCGTTTTCAGCTCTTTGCCCACCTTGAAAAAAGGCAGGCGCTTGGACGGAACCGAAACTTGATTGCCGGTGCGCGGATTGCGGCCATCGTAGGGCTTGTAATCGCGCACGGTGAACGATCCGTAGCCTCGGATCTCTATCCCCTCGCTCCGCTCTAGCGCAGCAGTCATCGCATCGAATACACAGTTCACCACGAGCTCTGCGCGACTCTTGGTGATCTTGGTTCGCTCTGCGACAGCTTCGATGAGCTCGGACTTGGTCATCGCCATCATTTCGCTCCGCTCTGCTGCTCGAAGTGCGTCAACGGTCTCGGGTCCCAACGCGTTGCCGCCTGCGCGCCATACTCACGTCGACAACGATTACGCGTACTTGCAACCATGATAGAGGCAAATGCGAAGCATGGGAACCTCCCGCGAGCCAACCCGCCACGGGTCGGGAGGACGCGCGCATACCTCGCCCTACTGCTCGCCTGCGGCTCTGCTTGCACCTGCAAGCCCAGCACGCCACCCCCGCAGACAGCCGAGGCCCCGCTAGGCCCAACCGCGGCGCCAGACCCCGGCCTGCCGAAGATCGACGTGCACATGCATGTGGCTCTGGAGGCCGCAGACATCGCGCTGACGCTGATGCGCGACCAGGGAATCGCTATTGGGCTGAACGCTTCGGGCGGCTTCCCAGAGAGCGGGCTGCCGGAATCCGTGGCCATCGCCACGGCAAGCGCCGGGAGGCTCCTGCCCTACTGCAACATCCAGCTCAGCCGTGCCGCCCAGCCGGACTTCGCGGACTACGTCCACGCGACCCTCACCCAGTGCAAAGCCCTCGGCGCCAGGGGCGTGAAGATCCCGAAGTCGCTCGGCCTCGGCGTAGTGGGACCCAGCGGCCACCTGCTCGCCGTCGACGACCCAGTCTTCGACCCAATCTTCGAGGATGCTGGCAGGCTGCACCTGCCCGTGCTCCTGCATAGCGGTGACCCTAAGGCCTTCTTCAAGCCCGCCACCCGCGACAACGAGCGCTTCGCCGAGCTCCAAGCACACCCCGGATGGAGCTTCTACGGGATCTCGGAAAACGGAGATCCTTGGCCTACTTGGGAGACGATTCTCGACCAGTTCGAGCGTCGAGTCGCGCGCCATCCGCAGACCACCATCATCGGCGCACACTTCGGCAATGCGGCGGAAGAACCCGAGCGCGTGGCACGCATGCTGGACAGCTACCCGAACTACTTCATCGACACGGCCGCGCGCGTGCCCGAGTTTGGGCGGCACGCGGCTGCAAAGATGCGGGCCTTCTTCGTTCGCTATCAGGACCGCATCCTCTTCGGCAGCGATCTCGGGGTGGGCCGGGAATCGGTCACGCTCGGTAGCAGCGGGGCCGAGCCAGACCGCCGCACGGGAGTCCCACGATTCTTCCAAGCCCACTGGCTCTACTTCGAGACTCAGCAGCCGCATCTCACCCACCCCACGCCGATTCAGGGCTCGTGGACCGTAGACGGCATCGGTCTGCCCAGGTCGGTTCTGGAAAAGCTGTACTTCCGCAATGCGGCCAGGCTGTTCTCACTCTCGATCCCGACATCTGAGCCATCACGCCGAAACTGACCGTCTTCGGGCCGATGTACGTTGCTCGCACACTGCGTACTTGAGTATCGTCTCGGCCAACCTGGGAGATCAGCTCATGGACCCGCGCGATAAATATTCTCCGTTCCAACCGAGACTCGAGTCTTCGCTCAAAGCGTCGGCCTATCCCGAAGACCTCGACACACTCGCAGCGGGAATGAGCGATGAGGAAGCGCTGCGGAGGATTGGCAGGCGGACCACCACGACCGGCCGGCTTGCAACGATCTTCATGATCGTGGGTGCGGTGGCGCTCGGCTACTTCTACGTGCAGCGCAACGCTGCCTTCGAGGCCCGCATGGACGGGCTCAAGGAGGCAGGCCGCCTCGAAGGCGACGCCATGCTCACCAAGCTGCGCGGCGTGCTGGCAGCGACCACCTACGACGACGTCAAGGTTCGCGCGATCAAAAACCTCGGCGCCTTCAAAGACAAGCAAGCTGTACCATTGCTGATCCAGCAACTGGCCACGCCTGGTGTCGTGCGCGCACAGGCTGCCTCGGCGCTGGCTGCGATTGGCTCACCGGAAGCCGACGCCGCAAAGCCGGTGTTGCTCGGCGCTCTAACGACCGCAGACGAGAAGGACCGCTCACAGGTGGTATGGGCGCTGGCGGTGCTGAAGGAGCCCAATGCCGCAGATGCCATCCTGAAAGAGTTCGTGCGGGGCATCTGGCAGAAGAACAACGACTTCGATCCGAAGGTCATCGCAGATGCGATCGGCACAGAGAAGCTGAGCTCGCCCGAGCTGACCAACAGTGACGAGAAGCCAGTACGAGCTCTGGTGGCGATGGCACTCTCGGAAGCGCCGTCTCCGAAGATCGTACCCGCTCTGGTGCGCATGATTCAGCGCGCTGGCGAAGATCCGGAAGTGATTCGTGCTGCCGTGGCCGGCCTGGGGCGCGCTGGCGATCCGAGCGCGGCCGGTCCGCTCTTCCAGCCGATGACGCAGCGAGCCGATATGCGCCAGAGCGTGCTCGATGCGCTGGCGAAGTCGACAGCGGCGCCGCAGCTCGCGATGCTCCTCGGGCAAGCCAAGGATGCGACCACCAAGCGAGACATCGTGCGCCTCTTGCGCAAGACCTTCGATCCACGCAGCGCCGATGCCTTCGCCGCGCTGGTCAGCGATGCCGACGAAGACACGCGCGTCGAGGCTGCTCACGCGCTGGCCGAGCTCGGCGATCCGCGCGCGGTGCCAGCGCTGCTCGCGCTCGCCAAAGGCGAAGACGACGACAGCGGCAATGACGCGATCGACGCGCTGCGTCAGCTCGCAGACCCCGCAGCGGGCGAAGGCCTGATGCCGCTGCTCAAGGACTACCCGGGACGCAACGCAGCGATCATGCGCGCGCTCGGCGCCAGCCACTACCAACCGGCTGGCCCGACTCTCGAAAAGGCGCTGAAGGGCGACGACGTCGGCGCCGCAGCCAAGGCGCTGGCCCAGCTTCCTTACGAGCAGGCCTACAAGACGCTCGTAGGAATGCTCAAGCGTGACAAGAAGGTCGACTTCTCGCACCCGAGCGTGGTGACCGAGATGGCCTACCGCAACCGCTTCGAGGCGATCCAGGCGCTCGCCTATTTCGGTAAGCCCGATCCTAAGGCCATCAAAGAGCTGACGACCATCATCGACGACACCGAGGACGATGCTCGCTTGGCCGCCGTGGCCGGAGCGGCCCTCGGCCAGATGGCGGACGCTTCGGTCTACGCGCAGATGCTGACGAAGATCAACGACACCAAGCTCGACGAGCGCATTCGTGCTGCGTACGTCGGCGGTCTGTGGCGCAAGCCGAGTGCCGAGCTCTCGACCAAGCTCGTGCCGCTGCTCAGCGGCGCTACACCGGACGGGATCAAGCGCGCTGCAGCGCTGGCCATCGGTTACGCAGGGAATCCCGCGAACGACGAGGCCTTGCTCAAGTTGCTCGATGACCCCAACGCGCGCCGCTATGCAGCCATCGCGGTCACCCTGGGCGGCAGCGAGGCTTGCGCGAAGAAGCTACTCGACGTGCTGCCGACCGACCGCGACACCGAAGACGTGCTGCGCACCTCGGTCAACAGCAACGAGAACGACAACTTCAACTTGCTGCTCGAACCGATGTTCACCTCCGGTCAGCTCTACCGCCGCATGCGCGTCGCCGAGATCCTCAAGGACGGCAGCGACCTGACCAACGTGTCCTACAGCTACGCCTGGACGCACCTGGCACTCCGCTTGGCGAACGGTTGGGACGGACCGGCAGGCGTGTCGTCGCGCTTCGTGCGGGGCCAGCTCTACAAGACGCTCACCGGCCCGGACGCCGAAAAGCGGCGGCTGGTTGCGGACATGCTGGTTGGCATGAACCTGCGCGGCATGCTGCTCGCGGGCCGCGATGCAGGCATCAAGGAAGCCCGCGACGCGCTGCACAACATGGACCGCCCCAAGTCCGCGAGCTGATTTCGTCCAGCGAGCCTCGGTCGGCCGAACCACGGCCCCACGGCCCCACGGCCCCACGGCCACTGATGCGCCAGCACATGC
>JADGRG010000229.1 GCA_017881145.1 Sandaracinaceae bacterium
ACGCTCGATGCCGACCTTCATGGTGCGGAAGTTGGTGAGCGTGCCGCCCAGCCAACGGCCGGTGACGTGGAACTGCCCGACGCGGGCGGCTTCCTCGACGACGACTTCCTGCGCCTGGCGCTTGGTACCCACGAAGAGCACCTGACCGCCGTGAGCCACGGACTGCGCGATGAAGTTGAGCGCGCGCTTCAGGAAGCGAGCGGTCTGGTCGAGGTCGACGATGTGGATGCCGTTGCGAGCACCGTAGATGTACGGAGCCATCCGCGGATTCCAGCGATTGGTCTGGTGACCGAAGTGGACGCCAGCGTCGATCAGCTTGCGGATGGAGACGGCGAAGTCGTCGGAGATTTGCGGAGCGAGTGCTTCCGCGGCGGATGCTTGGGTGTTTTCGGTAGTTTCGGACATGGCTCTCTTTCTTTTGGTTGTTCCTCCGCATCCCGCGGGCGACGACCTGCTGGGAGCAGGCACCGAGTCACCCGTTCGAGCCGGGATACGTGTGTAGTTTCGGAAAGCCAGGCTTCCCGGCCTCCCCTTCGAGAGGCGGCGCGCTGTATAGCATGGCCGTTCCCCCCCTGCCAGAAGCCCCTCTGCCGAGAGGAATCTCCGCAGAAAAGGAGGGCGAATCGGCCGCGCGATTCGCTGGCCGTGCTAGCGTCCGCCACCGCCATGGCCGAACCCTCATGCCCCATCTGTGGCAAGAAAGTCGGGGCCGGAACGCCACCCGCGTCGCCACCCTTTTGCAGCCCACGCTGCAAGCTCGTCGACCTTGGCAATTGGCTGGGCAACAGCTATGTCGTCGCCGGACCGGCGTTCAGCTCGGACGACGAGCTCAGCGACCTAGATCCTGAAACCGTGGAACGCTTGTTGCGAGATCCCTCATGAACGAATTCCTGCGCGCCTGCCGCCGTGAGGCGACTTCCTTCACCCCGATTTGGCTGATGCGCCAAGCGGGTCGTTATCAGCCCGAATACCGCGCGCTGCGTCAGCGCTACGGCTTCGTCGAGATGTGCAAGAATTCGGACGTCGCCGCTGAAGTCACGCTCCTGCCCGTGACTCAGCTCGGCGTCGATGCGGCGATCATCTTCGCCGACATCTTGCTGATCCTGGAGCCGCTCGGCATCGGTTTTCATTTCACCAAGGACGACGGGCCGAAGATCGAAAAGCCGGTGCGCACCTCGGCCGACGTGGACAAGGTCGCGGCGCACGTCGACTCAGAAGCGTCGCTCGGCTACGTGCTGGACGCCATCCGCAAGACTCGCAGCGGACTGCCCGCCAACGTTCCGCTGATCGGCTTCTCGGGTGCGCCCTTCACGCTGGCTTCGTACGTGATCGAAGGCGGCGGTTCGCGCGACTACATGCACACCAAAGCCATGATGTTCGGCGATCCGGGCGCATGGAACACACTGATGGAGAAGCTCACGCTGGCCATCGCCGGCTACCTCAACGCGCAGGTGAAAGCTGGCGCGCAAGCGGTGCAGGTCTTCGACTCTTGGATCGGCGCCCTCGGCCCGAGCGACTACGCGCAATACGTGCAGCCGCACATGAAGAAGCTCTTCTCGCTGCTGGATCCAAGCGCGCCGGTGATCCATTTTGGCACGGGCAATCCGGCGCTCTATCCGCTGATGAAGGCCGCGGGTGGTGATGTGATCGGGATCGACTTCCGTTGCGAGCTCGGCTCAACCTGGGATGCGCTCGGCGACGTCGCCTTGATGGGCAACCTCGATCCTTATTCGCTCTTGGCCCCGCGCGCCGAGCTGCAGAAGCGCGCCCAGCGGGTGCTCGATGCCGCGCGCAAGCGTCCCGGCCACATCTTCAACCTCGGGCACGGCCTCTTTCCGGAAGCCAGCGTCGATCAGGTGCGCGCGCTGGTCGACTACGTGCACGAAGCGAGCGCTCGGTGAACCCTGCACCTGCAGACGCGGTGTTGCTCATCGCGTTTGGCGGGCCGGAGTGCAGTGCAGAGATCCGGCCCTTCCTGCAGGACGTGTTGCGCGGTCGCCCGGTGCCCCCGTCGCGGCTCGAAGAAGTTGCGCATCACTACGAAGCCATCGGCGGCCGTTCGCCGTTGAACGAGCTCACCGAGCAGCAACGCGTAGCGCTGCAGGAGAAGCTCGCGCACACCACGCTGCCACTCCCAGTGCACGTGGGCATGCGCCACGCAAGGCCCTTGGTCGTCGACACCCTGCGGACACTGGCCGCGTCGGGTGCCCGGCGCGTGGTCGGCGTGGTGATGGCCTCGTTCCTCGATCACGACACCCTCGGGCGCTATTCGAACGCCGTGAACGAAGCCCAGAAGGCCCTGGCGCTGGCTGATTTCGTGGTGGATTACGCAGACGGACCGGACAGCCACCCAGGCTTCGTCGCGGCCAACGCAGCAACGATCCGTGATGCCTTCCTGAAGCTGACGGCGGCCGAGCAAGCGAGCGCCGAGTTGATCTTCACCGCGCACAGCGTGCCGACTGCCGTCGGAGAAGCCTCGGGCTACGTGGCGCGCTTCGAATCGGCGGCAGGCCGAATCGCCAAGCAGCTCGGGCGCACCGACTACCGGCTCGCCTACCAGAGCCGCAGCGGCTCGCCTCGAGACCCTTGGCTCGGGCCCGACATCGGAGAAGTCATCCGCGACGAAGCCCGGCAGGGCAGCCGCGTGCTGGTGGTCGCGCCGATCGGCTTCGTCTGCGATCACGTCGAGGTGCTCTACGATCTCGACATCGAAGCTGCCAACATCGCGCACGAGCATGGCATCACGATGAGCCGCGCAAGAACGGTGACTGCGCATCCGGCCTACATCGAAGCGCTCGCCGACACCGTGCTTGCGCGCGCCACGCCAGCCTGACACCGGACTGACGCCGCCGCCGGCGCCGACGTCGCCTGGGCACCGCCACGAGTTACCACCTATACTCATGGGCATGGGCGCCTCGCTCGACGTGCCGCTGATGCAGCCGCGCTCGCCGCTGACGAGCTTCTGCGTCGCACTTGCCTACGCACTTCTGGTCTGCGCGGCTACGCCGCTGCTGGCCGACAAGAAGCCCGCGCCAGCCGCACTCCTGGGTTCGGTGTTCCACATCTCGAAGAGTGAGAACAAGAACGAGGTGCACTACGCAGTGCAGATAGACACGCTCTGCCGCCCCTTCGGCGAGCGCCCAGTCTACGGCTACTGGCGAGAGTTCGAAGAGGGGCCGCGCACCGTGGCGCCTCTCTTGCACCATGAGCTCCCAGCCTACGGCCTCAACCCACCTCGCTCCATCGAACGCAGCGAAAACGGTGGACGCGTCATGCTCAGCCTGCGCGGCTTTCCAGAACGCGTGCTGACGGTCGAGACCTACCACGACGCGAGCGGCTGCCATGCGCGCGCTCTCACCACGATCCTGAAGCAACCCGCGGTGCTCGACTCCATCTACGTCAAGATCGGGTTTCTCTTCAGCGTCGACTACGCCATCGTGCGCGGTCAACGCTTGGCCGATGGCTCGCCCGTGCAGGAGAAGATCGATGAGTAGGCTTTGGGCCGTTCTCTGGCTGACTTGCTTGGGACTTGGACTCGGCTGTGGACCTTCGAAAGAAGAGTTGCGCTCTCGCGCCGAAGCCAAGGCGCTACACGCCGAGCTCGCACAAGAGAAGCAATACAACGAGGACCTCAAGCTGCGCATGCAGATGACGCAGGCACGCAACAAGGTGCTCGTCGATCTGGTGCAAGGTCTGACATCGGACGCCGAACATCCGGCCGAGGCCAGTGATCGGAACGCGGCCCCGGGCGCGGCCCACTCCTCGCTGCAAGCGCTCGACAAGGATCTCGAGGCACTTGCGACGAGCGTGCAGCACTCGAAACACGACATGCAGGCCCTGCGCGCGCAGCGAGAGGCGCTGCAGACGGAGCTCGAGCAGGCCAAGCGCACCATCGAAGCGTCCCGCGTCGAGGAGGCCGAGGCCACGGCCCGTGTGCAGGCCTTCCGAGCTCTGCTCGGCCAGCTCGCTGTCATGATCGAGCACGGTGATTTGGACGTGCGCGTGGTGCGCAACCAGATGGTGCTCCACCTGCCCGAATCGGTGCTCTTCCGCAGCAACGACGCCCGCGTCACGAAGGCAGGCGCGGCGCTCCTCGATCGCGTGGCGGAGGTCTTGAAAGCGGTCGACCACCGCGAGTTCCAGATCGCGGGCCACACCGATCACCTGCCCATCCGTTACGGTGCGTTTCGCGACAACTGGCAGCTCTCCGCTGCGCGTGCACTGCGCGTCATGCTTTACCTCGAGAAGTGCGGCGTGGCTGCGCAACGCCTCTCGGCCTCGGCCTACGCCGACACGCAGCCCATCGCCGATGAAGCCACGCCCGAGGGCCGCCAGAAGAACCGCCGCATCGAGATCGTGCTCTTGCCGAACTTGGAGGAGCTACCCGACCTATCGAGATTGGCGGAGCTGCTGCACAAGCCAGAGCCGGCCGCGAACTGAGCTGAACGCGTGGTGGGCGGCGAGAAGCGGCGAAGTTGAGCCCAGCGCGGATCGGATGGCGCAGCGGATCTGCGCTTCACGGGGGGACATCAGACTCAACGGGAGAGGCCGTCGCGGGGGCACTACGTGTCGTCCAGGTTAGAAACGAGCCGATCAGTCAGAGAGAGGAGCGACAAGACGCGATTTCTGGGAGGAGGATCGACGCCTATGTCGGCACGCTCCTACCCGGCATTGAACTCCGGGCTCCCGCGACAGCCTCCAGGGGTGACATACCCACGTTACCCGCGACGTCAAGAGCGGCGGCGAGCAGAATCAGCAACAAGTGCGGCGGACCGGAACCTCGGCCCAGCAGGTTCGCGGGGCCTACGGCGGCTTCCATGATCAACCCGGGGCAGGCATGCTAGAAACTCCTGAACGCGTGACCTTGGGGGGACGCGAGCCGCCATGACCGGAACGACCGAGCCAGCCTTCGACCAGAAGCTCGGCCAGCTCTTGCTGGGCCGCTATCGGATCGTGCGCAAGCTCGGTGAAGGCGGGATGGGCGCCGTCTACGAGGGCAAGCACGAGCTGATCGGCAAGCGCTTGGCCATCAAGTGCCTGCACGCCCAATACACCTCGAACAAGGAAGTGGTCGAGCGCTTCTACCGCGAGGCCAACGCGGCGACTGCGGTCGGCAACGAGCACATCATCGAGGTGACCGACGTCGGCGAGTTCGACGACGGCGCGCCCTTCATCGTGATGGAGTTCCTGGAGGGCATCGAGTTCGGCAAGCTGATCGAACGCGAAGGCAGCCTGCGGATCGGTCGGCTGGTGCACATCGTCACGCAGGTCTGCGGCGCGCTCTCGGCTGCACACACCCGCGGCATCGTGCACCGCGACATGAAGCCCGAGAACATCTACCTGATCCGGCGCGGCCACGACGACGATTTCGTGAAGGTGCTCGACTTCGGCATCTCGAAGATGCGCGAGCAGAATGAAGCTGTTGGCGGCTCCCTGACCAAGACCGGCATGGCCCTGGGCACGCCCTACTACATGCCGCCCGAGCAAGCGCAGGGCGTGCGAGATCTCGACCACCGCGCGGACGTGTATGCGGTGGGCGTCATCCTCTACCAAGGTCTAACCGGGCGATTGCCCTTCGACGCCGACAGCTACCCGGCGCTGATGGTGAAGATCTTGACCGAGCCTGCAGCACCGCCGCGCCTCTTCCGACAGGACCTGCCCGAGCCGCTCGAGCAACTGGTGTTGCGCGCCATGTCGAAGGACCGAGCGCTGCGTTTCCAGAATATGGAAGAGCTGGCGGCCGCGCTTGCGCCGTTCGCGGGCATGAATGACGCGCCCGTGATGCTGAGCAGCCTGCGTCCGCCGGGCACCGCCGAGACGACGCCCTTCACATGGACGCAAAAGCGGGCGGCGGAAAACGCCGGCACCCTACCCTCGCTGGCAGCACCAGCCAAGCCGAAGAGGCTCGGCTTGCTGGTGGGCGGTGCGGCGCTCGGGCTGGTGCTGGTCGCTGCGGTGGGGTTCTTGGCACGCGGGAGCAAAGCGCCGCCAACCGCTGCACCCATCCCGCGAGAGGCGCCGCTGCCCGTACCTGCATCAGTGCCCGCACCACAGCCAGCGGCGCAGCCGACGGCGGCACCTGTGGCGCAACCCGTCGCGCTTCAACCCAAACCGACCGAGGTGCAGGTCAAGATCTCCGCGCGGCCTGCGACCGCGCGCATCTACATCGGCGACGTCGAGTTTCCCAACCCGATGGACGCCTGGCGTCCGCGCTCGCTGGACCCGGTGCGGATCCGCGTCGATGCGCCTGGCTACCGGGCCGTCGAGCAACTCGCGATCTTCGACCAAGACCGAGCCATTGGCTTCGAGCTGGAAAAGGGCAAAGGCGTCAAGCAGCTGGAAACGCTCGGAGCGCCAGCGAAGCCTCTGCCTGCCAAGCCTGCCGTTGCAGAGGCCGCGTCCGCGCCGGTACCCGCGCCGGTGGTGATCACGCCGGTCGACCGGCCCAAGCCACCGGCAGCTGCGGCTCCGGCTGCGGCACCCGCACGATCCACCGAAGAGGGCGTCTACCAGGGGCCGAGCGGCAAGATCCGTGACAACTTCTGAACGCGCCGAGTAGCTTCGGGAAGCGCGAGCTTTCCGCTATCATGGCGCTGCGCTTCGCGCTGCCGTGCACGCAGAGCCGCACCATCGCCCCGAGGTCTGACTTTGAACAACTTCGCTCGAGCTCTTTGCTGCTTCACACTCTGCTTGTGCGCGGCTCGCGCCGCCAGCGCCCAAGCGGGGCCGGCGTCGCCCCCACCCGCAACCACCCCGGCAACGGCAGCTCTCCCCGGCGCAGCACCGGCGCCGGCCGCGGTGATCGCGATCACGCCTGGCTCGGAGCCGCAGCCAACGGCGGCAGCGGTCCCACCCGCAGGGCCAGCGAACACGACCAACGAGGAGATCTTGGCCAGCCCCGAGGTGCTCGAGAAGGCCAAGCAGCACTTCAAACAAGGCGTCGCATTCGCGGCTTCCGGCAACTGCGATGGCGCCGTCGTGGAGTTCGAAGCGGCCTACCACATCATCCCGAGGCCCAATGCGCTCTACAACATCGCGCAGTGCGAAGAGCGGCTCTTCCGCTACGACCTCGCCATCTCCTTCTACGAACGCTACCTCAAAGAAGCCAGGGCGGACGCGGAGGATCGCCCTGCGGTCGAAGCAGCGCTCAAGACGCTGGGCAACCTGCTCGGTGTTCTGCATCTCAAGAGCAACGTAAAGGCCGAGGTCTGGATCGACGACCGCCTCGGGGGCCAAGCACCCGGCGACGTCTACGTGCCAGCGGGTGGCCACTCCATCGAAGTGCGTGCCGAAGGCTTCCTCCCCAAGCGCCTGGAGGTGCGCTTGGTCGGGCACGAGGAGGTCACCGTCGCTGTGACGCTGGAGAAAGCCCAAACCACCGTCAACCTGACCGAGACCACAGGCATCTCTCCCACGCTCTTCTGGATCGGCGCCAGCGCAAGCTTGATCTCGGTCAGCGTGGGCACGGTCTTCGCGCTGCACGTGAGCTCGCTCAACGATCAGGTCAAGCACACACCTCCCGTGTCGACAGAGCAGACGCGCCTGGGCACCAAGATGCGAAGCGCCGAGCTCACCGCCGACATCTTCTTTGGCTCGGCCGTCGTGCTCGCGATTGGAACCACCATCGTGGGCTTCATGACGGAGTGGACGGAGCGGCCCCACACCAAGCCCACCGACGACACGACACCAAAGGCCGCGGCGGAGCTGCGCCTGACGCCCATCGCCGCACCCGGCTATGCCGGCCTCTCACTACACGGAGCGCTCTGATGGACCGCCGCATGGACCGCCACATTATCGCGCTCATCTCTTTGGCGTCGCTCACCTCGGCGTGCAGCCTGGTCAAGCTCTCGGACAACGCCGTCCAAGCCCACTGCGCATCCAGTGCGGATTGCGAGGTGCTGAACGATCGCAAGGCGGCTGACTTCAATCCCTGCAAGCTCTGGCAGTGCGCCGCCGCCACCAAATACTGTGCGCTTGGCCCGCTCGACGCCGATGGCGACGGTTTCTCGCCCGAGAAGGTGTCTTCCAACGGCGCGGACGTGGTCTGCCAACCCGACAAGGCGAAGCAGGACTGCGACGACCAAAGCGCCGCTCGCAATCCCGGGCACGCCGAGATCTGCGACGGCCTCGACAATAACTGCGATGGCAACATCGACGAAGGTCAGCTGCAGCATACGAGCGCAGTGCTCGCGAGCTTTCCGGTGGCAAACCAGCAGGGCGGCGCGAACGACGTATCGGGCGCAGCCGATCCGGAGAGCGGCACACTCGCGCTCGGCTACAGCATCAGCCGAACGCCGAGCAACGCGCCTGGTGTAACCGTGGTAGCGAACGGCTTGCCTGCCGGGGCTCCGACCAGTGAGCTGCGGCTAGGAGCGGGTGATCAACGCTCGCTCTTGGCCGACGGCGTCGGCGTCGGAGCGCTTGGCAAAGAGAGCTTCGGGCTGACCTTCTACCAGAAGAGCGGCGCGCACCGCGTGCTCGCCGGCACCTTCACCACCACTGGCGATCCCACCGCACCGGTCGTGACGTTCCAGGCCTCCGAACGCATCTTGACCTACGGCTTGCGCTGCGCGGGCAGCGAACCGTGCGCCGCAAATGCCAGCGCGCCAGACGTCGCGATCGCTGCGCCGCCCACGGGAACACCTGCGCTCTCGGCACTCGGTGACGATGTTCTGGTCAGCTACGTCCGCAACCCGAGCGGCGAAGGCCCGTTGGACTTCTGCCTCGCGCCCGGCGCAGGCAAACCCGCGCTCGCCAACTTGCTCAAGAAATCGAGCCAAGACGGGCTCGACGAACGGAGCAGTGAAGCGCTCGTGCTCGGCCAAAGCGCTTCGCTCTTGGCGCCAGCGCTCTTGGCGATCCCAGCCCGGACGGTCGCCTCACAAAGCCTCGACTTCGGCTGGCTCGTGATCTATCCGGACGCGGACGGCAAGCTCATCGCAGAGCGCGTCGTGCGCAACGCCGATGCGCTCACGGCAACGCCACTCTCTGTCTCACTCGGCAACCACAAAGACGCGCGCTACCAGGACGTGCACCTGGCGCTGGGGCCCGTGGACGAGACCAAGGGCCAACTCGTCGGCGTCGTCTACCAAGACGGCTGCGGTGTCGATGGGCACATCGGCTTCAGTCTGCTCGGCATCACCATCGGAACCGATGGCGAGCCAGTGGTCACCGTGCTCGAGCCTGAGACGCTGGTCGCAGGCGGG
>JADGRG010000230.1 GCA_017881145.1 Sandaracinaceae bacterium
GGAAAATCCGGTACTGAGCTCGTGAGCCGAGCCGCGCAGCAGGGCTTGTCGTTGGAAGAGGTGAGGCTGTGGCGCTGGCTGCGCGTGTATCCATACCTCGTGCCGATGCCGAGACGCGTGGGCTTGAGGCTCTGGAGCCACGGCGTGTTCGTGTTTCGAAAACCGAGGTGAGTGGGGTCTTGGGCAGGCGCAGAGCTGGAGAGCGACAGCCTGCAGGTGCCCGCTTCGTGCGACGTCATTGCAGCGGGCGCCCTCGAGCTCTGCGCCAGAGGACCGACGCGGCGCGCCTCATGTCCCAGCCGAACAGTATCGGGTCGTAGCGCCGACGCACCACGACAAAGCCGGCCGCGCGATGTGCCTGCAGCGAAGTTGGGTTGCGGACGCCGATCTTCGAGCAGATGGCCGACTCGTGTTCGTCGCTCAGCGACCGTGCAATCGCGGAAACCACCTCAACAAACACGCCACGTCGGCGGTGCGACGCTGCAGTCCACACCCGAAAGAGCTCTGGCCCAGTGTCGCGGTACGCGACGAACGTGTGGTGGATGGGATGGCCGTCGTCGAAGGCTGCGAAGCAGCGCCAGCGCAACGGCGCGATGGCGTCGAGCTCGGCCAGTGTGCCGGGCGCAAGCTCGCTCTGCGCGAACACGGTCTGCGACCCATGGCGGGGAACCTCACGGACCTCGATGTCCTTCCGGGGCGCATACGCCGCCGCCAGCGGCAACTGCATCCGGACCGTAAGGGTGCCATCGAGCCTGAAGACCGTGGCGGCCAACGCATCTAGGCTTGCGCCCAGTACCGCGCGCAGCGCCGCGCGATGATCATCGATGCCGGGAGCTCGGCTCGGCAACACCGCTCGTCCCCGCACATGGTCCCAACGCGCGATCCCCGCGCCGCCGCGAGCGTCCCCTCGATGCACGAAATACGGCAGCGGCCGAAGCGACCAGATGACTCGGTGGAGAATCAGGTACGTCCGATCGCCGGACTCGAACAACACCACATCCCCGGTGCGCAGTGCAGCTTGCGGCTCGATCCGGAAGGTGCCGCCGCGAAGGACGGTCGGCTCCATCGAAGCACCTGCGCAAACAAAGACATCGCCTGAAGGCCCATCGGGCGCAGCTAGATCGGTCGGGCTCACCGCCTCCGCGCTGTCATCGGGCTCGGGTGCGCGCCCTGCTCCGAACCTAGACTGGATGCTCACGGTTGAACTCAGGACAGACGCCCTGCTCTGTGCTTTACTGGTTCGCGCCGCATGCAATTCTACTTTACCTTCCCGGACGGCATGTTGGACTACGATTGTGCCCGCTGCACGGCGCTTTGTTGTCGCGGACAGGGCCTCTCGGCTCACGCCGAGCGCGAGCTGGTCCCGCTGCTGCGGCGCGAACCGGGACTTGCCGTGTGGACCACGGGCCGAAACGGAAGCATCGTGCGCTTCACGACCCCGGCCGGACGCTGCATGTTCCTCGATCCAACGGATCGTTGCTCGATCGAGCGTGACAGCGGGCGCGAGCTAAAACCCAGCTTATGCCGGGCGTTCCCATTCAATCGGGTGAGCGTGCTCGGCGATACGTGGGTCGTGGCTCCACACCTGCTGTGCCCGATGAGCCTGCGTCCTGCAAAGCACCGCGACGCGGCCGGCAATCACGAGCGCGTGGCTGCAGAGCTGCTCGCTGACGGCTGGGTCGACCAACCGTTCAGTAAGGTGGCCCTGCACGCGTCCGAGACGCCTGCGCAATGGCTGCGAGCGGAGGCCGAGCTGCGCGACGCCTGTGCGCGCGCGCTGGAGAGCCGTACCCCCACGCCGATCTGGGATGAGCTCTGCGACGATGACACACGGCTCGTCACCGAAGTGGCCGAGCTGTTCGGGCTACGGACACAATCCTCCGATCCGAATCTCGAGCGGCACGTACTCGCGCTCGCTCCGGTATGGTCCTCGGGCAGCGCTCGTTTGACCGCTCGCATGCGACGCAGGCTCGTCGTCCTGGCGCGTCTGCTCGTCGGAGAGGCGCTGCGGGTCGGCACGGCGCCCGTGACACTGCAGTCCTGCGATACTTTCGTGGCGCAACGATACGGGCTGCTGGAACTCTTGGCACAAGCCGACCAGCCGATGCCAGAGGGTCTGCTTCCTGATTCGGGGCACGCGGACACCATGCTCGCGGCGGCGCTCATCGATCAGGCGGCTCGCAAGGGCGCGACTATTCTTTCCGCTCTGCGGGCTGGTTGTAGTGGTCTGGCCGTCACCGATCGGTACGCCTTGGCGCAGTCCCTTGCGCAGCTAGCCGCCAAGCGCGCGACGCACTGAAACCACAGTCGCAACAACGCTGTCAGCTGCACGGCACGCGTGGCGCAGTGTGGATTCTCGCGAGCTTCTGGTATGCGCGCAGCGTGGACGACGCACCCGAGAGAAGTCGGGAAAAGCCGTTCGGAGAGACCGTGGCATCGGCCATCGCGCGCCTGCGAGGCTTCGCTGTCCAACCCGGTGCCGCACGCGATCAACTTACGACACCACACCGGATTCGGCCATCTCTTCACGCGCGCAGAACTCGAAGACCTCGCGAGGATCGCCGGTCGCACGGTCGAGCTCGACGTGAATGGATTCCCGCACGCGGTGTTCCGCCGGTGACGGTTGCAGCTGGAACGTGCGACGCCGCAAGCACTCGCTGCGGAGCGCGCTAGCCATGCAGCCGGTGCAA
>JADGRG010000231.1 GCA_017881145.1 Sandaracinaceae bacterium
CCATCTGCCCCGGCTAGATCGACACCGAGATCAACCACCACCACTGGGCGACCGACTCGGGCAAGAAGCTGATCGAGATGCTGCCGCGCAAGCGCGTGGGCCAGCCGCAGGACCTGGACTCGCTGCTGATGATGCTGTGCGCCAACGAAAGCCACTTCATCAACGGCGCCGTGATCCAGGCCGACGACGGCTTCGCGCTCTGAGCAATGAGTCTTCGTGCGCTGTCGTTGCTCGAAGCACGCGTGCTCGGCGTGCTGATCGAGAAAGCCCACACCGTGCCCGACAGCTACCCGCTGTCGCTGAACTCGCTCACGCTCGGCTGCAACCAGAAGACCGCGCGCGACCCGGTGATCAACGCGATCGAGGCCGAGGTGCAGGACGCGGTCACCGCACTGAAGGCGTTGCACCTCGTGTTCGAGGCGAGCGGCTCGCGCGTCACGCGCTACGAGCACAACGCGGGCCGGGCGCTCGCGCTGCCTTCGCAGTCGATCGCGCTGCTGGCCACGCTGATGCTGCGCGGGCCGCAGACGGTGTCGGAGCTGCGCACGGCCTCCGAGCGGCTGCATCGCTTCGCCGATCTGTCGTCGGTCGAAGGCTTTCTCGACGAGCTCGCAGCACGTCCCGAAGAGAAAGGCGGTGCGCTCGTCGTGAAGCTGCCACGCGCGCCGGGCGCCCGCGAGCCGCGCTGGGCGCATCTGATGAGCGGCGCGGTCGACGTGGCCTCGATGCCGGTCGCGACCGACTCGGCCGACTTCGTCGCGGCCAGCGAGATCGCCGCATTGAAGGCGCAGCAGGGCGCGATGCAGTCCGAGCTCGATGACTTGCGGGCGCTCGTCGAGCGGCTCTACGCCGAACTCGGCGTGGCCCGAACCTGACGACGAGAGGAGCCGCTGCGATGCGTTTCGATCTGCCCGAGCAAAAGAAGCTCACGCTGGAGATGGTGATCCCGATCCGCTGGGGCGACATGGACGCGATGGGCCACGTCAACAACACGCTCTACTTCCGCTACATGGAGATCGTGCGCCTGGAGTGGCTCTTCAAGATCGGCGGCACGCGCGACGCGAACGGCGACGGGCCGGTGATCGTCAACGCTTTCTGCAACTTCATCAGGCAGCTCGAGTTCCCGGGCGACGTGCTCGCGAAGCACTACGTGGCAAATGCCGGGCGCTCGAGCTTCGACGCCTTCATCACGCTGGAGCGAACCGACGAACCCGGCGTGATCTACGCGTCCGGCGGGGCCAAGACGGTGTGGATCAACTTCCCGCAGCAGAAGTCGGTGGCGCTGCCGGAGGCGGTGCGGCGCCTCGTCGAATAGAACACAGGCGGCTCACCGCTTCTCGGCCGCTTCGGCCGGAATCTCGGTGCTGCTGGCGGTGAGGTAGCTCGTCACGAGCCGGAAGTAGCGGTCGTAGAAATTCGCCGCGGTGATGGTCTCGCTCGCGACCTTGACCAGCGAGTCGTCGCTGCCGGTGAACGGCACCGACACCGAGCCGAACGCACCGACGCCCAGGCTCGCCGAGTTGTTGCTCTTCTTCAACCCGTAGCGGTCCTGCATGGCGCTGACGAACATCAGCGTCTTGCCGCCACCTTTGACCTCGGGCGCGCAGGTGACGCGGAACTCGATCTCGATGTGCGTCTCGGCGTCGTGCTGGAAGCTCTTGCGAGCATTCACCAGATCGGCCGTCGCCGCGCTCACGACGTAGCCCTGGCTCAGCAGCGCACGGCGGGCCGCCTCGCAGGTCTGCGCCTCGGTCCCCGAGAAGGTCCGCGAATAGGTATCGCCGGGCATGAACTCCTCGCGCTGGAAGGCAGTGGAGGGCTTGGACGTCGAGCACGCGCCGAGCAAGGCGGCCAGCGCGGCCGGAATCAACAGCTTGTGAAACAGCGGGGGCATGAACGAACCAGACTTCCTGACGAAAGGCGCGATGCTACGCGCACTTGAATACTCAGGCGCGCAGCAACTTCTGCACCAGCTCGGGCGTGGTGCTGGCGCCGTACTTCTGCATCAAGCGCCCCCGGTAGACATCGACCGTGCGCGGGCTGATCGCGAGTCGCTTGCCGATCTGCTTGCTGGTGAGCCCTTCGATCAGCAGCGCCGCGATCTCGCGCTCGCGCGGCGTGAGCTCAATGCCGATGCGCCGCTTCGAAGACAGATCCTCGAACGACCAGATGCCGGCCGCGTGCGGCGCAGAAGGGTCGAGCGCGCGCCCCGACACATGGCACCAGAACAGCTCGCCGCGCTGCGCTCCGCCGACGCGCTTCATCACGCGTTCGTCGGCGTACCAGCCACTCGCATTGAGGCTCGCAGCGATGCGCGCGCCGGTGCGCTCGAACTCGGCCGGCGTCGGGTACAGCAGCTCGAAGCTCTGGCCGATCAGCGCATCGCTCGTCGTGCCGAACATTTCCAGCACTTGGCGGTTGCAATCGACCATCAGCCGGTTGCGCGAGATGATCAGGCCGATGGGGGCGAGCTCGAACGCGTTGCGGTAGTCGAGCAGCGCCGCCGCGGCGGGCTCAGAGGAGCGCATACGTCGTGGTCGCGTGCGCCGCGAGCACGTCGTCACCGAGGGTGATCTGGATGTCGCCGAACGCCAGCGTCTTGCCCAGGCGCAGCACGCGCGCACGCACGTTCGCGAAGCCCGCGTCGGCCGGCACCGGGCGCAGGAAGGTGGTCTGCAACTGCACCGTCGTCATCGGGCGGAACGCGCCGAGCTTGGACATCACCGCGAGCACCATTGCGGTGTCGGCCGCAGCCATCAAGGTCTGGCCAGAGATCACGCCGCCCGAATGGACGTGCTGCGGGGTGACGGGCAGGGCCAGCAGCACATCGCCGGCTTGCGCTTCGAGCACGCGCAGGTCGAGCGCGCGGACCCATTCGGCGAAGACCGTGGTCAGGGCGTGTTCGAGGAAGGTCTTGTCGATCGGGGCGGAGGTGTTCATGATTGGGCGATAGTCTATGAGGTATCGACGCCATGGATAGCTCTGCAATCAAGGTCGGCCAACTTGGCATCAGCTACATCGTCGACGGCTCGGCCAGCGCGAGCATCGGACTGTTCGAATTGACCGTACCTCCAGGCTCCAACGTCCCTCCGCCGCACAGCCACTCCAACAACGAAGAGTGCGTGTACGTGCTGGACGGGACGCTTCGATACACGGTCGGCGGTGACACACGGGATCTGAGCCCAGGCCAGAGCATAAGCACGCCAAAGGGAGTGGTTCATGCTTTCTCGAACCCGTTCACCGTGACGGCGCGCGCCTTGATCGTCCAGTCGCCGGATATCGGAGCCCAATACTTCAAGGACGTCGCCGGCGTCGTCAATGCCGGAGGGACTCCGGACAAGGCGGCCCTTCTGTCCGTGATGTCCAGGTACGGGCTTGTCCCGGCCGTGCCGAAGTGACAGGCAATCTGTACAGCGTCGAATTCTTCGACTTGCAGCTTTGCTTCGCGCGCAGAGTCGCTGAACTCTCTGGCAGATCGTTTGCAGAAGCCGTCGGGCTCCATACGAACATCTACGTCCGACTTGGCATGGGGCAACGGTTCGATGCGAACAATGCGGAGTGGCAAGACTACGTTGCTCGTCCGGTCGGTGTGCAAGAGCAGGCGGAGTGGACCCACGCGATTCATCGTTCCCGGCTTCATCTGCCTGCAGGACCAGCACCCGCCTGAGCTGGCCCCTTGCATGATCTGACACGGTCCATCGCGTCTCTTTGAGGTTAGGAGTAGGACTGTGAGTACGACTAGGAATACAGAGACGATCGAAGTGATCACGAGGGACCAGCGCCGCAGGCGCTGGTCCCTGGCTGAGAAGTCGGCGCTCGTGCGGCGAACCTATGAGGCTGGC
>JADGRG010000232.1 GCA_017881145.1 Sandaracinaceae bacterium
ACTTCGTTGAAGGGTGCGCCCGGAACCGGCACCTTGCGGCGGGCAGGCTTCTTCAGCGTGTCGGCTTCATCGCCCGTTTGAACGGGGTCGCGATCGAGTGCGAGTTCCTCCATGCTCTCCTCCTACTAGCCTTCTACTAGCCTTGTGCCAGGCGTCGCTCGATGATCCGCAGTCTGCGCGTCGGCACCGAGCCGAACACGACCTGCAACTGCTTGGCATCGCGCATGCGCTTTTCCTGACCGTAGTCGTGCATGTAGCCGTTGCCGCCCAGCACCTGCACGCCATCGGTGGCCGCGCGCGTGACAAGCGTGGTGATGAGGTCCTGGAGCGAGACCAACTCGGTTCCAGTGCTCCTGCCTTCCTCCGCGAGCGCGCAGGCTTGCCCGAGCGCCAGGTAGCCCACGTCGAGCACGCTCAGCATGCCGGCAAGCAGGTCTTGCACCATGTGATGCTCGACGATCTGCTTCTTGCTCTGTTTGCGCTCCTTGGCGTAACCGAACGCCATCTCGAAGCTGCCGCGCAGCACGCCCAGACTCGCGGCGACCAGCGCCGGCCGGAAGCGTTCGGCGACGCGTGCGAAGCTGACGGCGGCTGCTTGCCCAGCCAGGCGCTGCGTCGCAGGCACGGCGACCTTGTCGAGCCGCAAGTCCGCAGCGCCACAGGCTCGCAGACCCAAGGTCACGAGCGGATCGCTCACCGACACTCCGCGAGTGCCGGTCTCGAGCAGGAAGAAAGCACGCTCGGAGCTGCCTTCGATCAAGGCTGGCACAATCAGCGCACGCGCACCCGGCAGGCACGCGACCTGACGCAGCTCGCCGTCGAGGACATAGCCCTGCGCCGTGCTCTGCGCGCGCACGGAGTCGGGGAGCTCTTCGGGATCTTCGTAGAGCGGGAAGCCCAGCAGCATCTCGCTCTCGTCACCGCGCAGCGTGGCCCAGCACTCCGCGAGACTCTTCGGCCCGAGCTCGATGATCGTCGCACGCGCCAGGGCTTGCGTGAACAGGAGCGCGGCGCAGCTGCCATCGGTGGCCGCAACGATCTCGAGCATGCGCGCAAACGAGTAAATGCCTTGCGCCGTACCCCCGTAGGCTTCGGGCAGCGCCAGGCCCGGCAAGCCCAGGCTTGCGGCCGTGGCGTAGATGCGAGGGTTCGCCGGGACGTGAGGATACCGGTCATCGTGCAGGACCGTCGGCGCGAGGTCTTTGTCGACGAAGCGCCGCGCCAGTTGTTCGATCGCTTGGAGCTCTTGATCACCTCTGCCCATGGCTAGAAAACCTCCATGCCGGCGATGTCGCGGGCGAAGTAGTGCTGCATCATGTGCAACCGGTTGAGCTGATTGGTGCCTTCGAAGATCTGACAGAGCTTGGCATCGCGGAAGAGCTTCTCGGCTCCGGCGCCGTGACGCACGCCGACGGCGCCCATCAGCTCGATGGCGCGGTGGCAGTTGTCCATGCCGAGGTCCGAGCCGACCACCTTGGCTAGACTCGAGTAGAACTGCACGCGCTGCAGGTTCTTTTCCTCGGTGACGGCGCGCTTCATCAGCACGCTGCGGAGCTTCTCGCTGTGGCGCACCTTGCGCACCGGATACGACTGGAAGAACGCCTGGAAGAGCGGTGAACCGGTGAACTCAGGCGCTCCGCTGCCGCCGTTGGCGGCCATCAGCGCAAAGAGCGCTTCGAGATACACGCTACGCGCCTTGTGCACGTTGATGAACATGTCGATCAACGCCTTCTGCGCGAACTGGTGGTTGATCAGGAGCTTGCCGCGCCACTTGTTGGTCTTGGCAAACTGCAAGGCGGTCTCGAAGGCTCCACGACCGATGCCGGTGGCCCAAGCCGCCACGTAGATGCGCGTGGCACCGAGCACGCCCAGCAAGAGCGGCTCGAACACCGGGCGTTGGTACTTCGGGGCATCGAGGGCGATGTATTCGTCGGGCACGAAGCACTCTTCGAAGATCAGCTCGCTGGCGGAGCCCGCCTTCTGGCCCATCTTGTCCTCGAGCTTGCCCAGCGTGAAGCCCTTGGCATCCTTGGGAACCAGGAACACGCTGGTCGTGCCCGCCGGATCGCGGCGATCGAAGGGCATGATCACCAGGTGGTGCGAGGCGGTGTGTCCGCCGCTGATGAAGCACTTGCGGCCGTTGAGCACGGCGCCGCCCGGAACCCGCCGCGCTTCGCTCACCAGCTTGGCGTGCGTGGCCAACTGCATCTCTTCGACGTCGGTGCCGGCGCTCGGCTCGGTGATCGCGCAGTCGATCAGGAAGAGCGGGCCCTGCGTCTCGCCTTTGATCGTTTCCTTGGCGAGCCAGTCCATCAGCCGCAGGTTCATGGTGTAAGCCAGAGCCACCATGCCGAGGCCGTGCCCGGAAAGCAGACCTACGAAACCCGCATCGACGGCGGCGGTCTCCTCGGCGTTGATCACGTAGGAGATCACCGTACCGTCGGACATGCCGCCGAGGATGCCGGGGATCAGCCGCGAGAAGCGGCGGTGCTTCACGGCGACGTCGAGGAGCTCCGTCGCGATCGCGTTGGGATCCTTCTGCAGCGCGAGATCCGTCGAGAGCGAAAGCGGCCGCACGTATTCTTGGCAGAAGCGCCGGTTCTCCTCGAACGACTGCCGAACCCGCGCCATGAGCCGCGGCTCGCTGCGTTCCAGGAAGGCCAAACTGGCGAAGCTATCGTCGAAGCTGAAGAGATCCGGATTGTCGAACTCGACCTGCATGGACAGCCTCAGTGTTAGGGAAATCGGCCTCATCCATCAGGCCACATACGGAGCCGTATGTCCAATGGCCGCAAGCGTTGGCGTGCACTAACTCGCCTAGCGTTTGACCTAGGGCAAGCGCCAGCACGCCTGACCAGTGGCGAAGCACAAGAGCTGTCCAGGAATGGCTCAGAGCGAGCGCGCCCGCAGAACCGGAGGGAGCGCTACTCACGTAGCGTGACCGACGGATCGAGGACGTAAGCCGCTATGAGCCGTTCCTGGGCAGCTCGTCAAACACGCGCGAAGGACTGCACGAAGTCGCGCAGGGCGCGTGTGGCGCGGCCATGCTGCACGTCGCCCGAGCTCAGCCTGTCGATGAGTGGGGCACGCTTGCCGGGGACGTTGTAGCGAGTGAGGCGCACGTCAGGCGCCCAGGCTGTCTCGGGCAGGTTCTTCGCTGCCTCCCGCAGGGCGTCGCGCGCAGCCTTACGCCCAAGCAAGGTCATGACCTCACCGGCGATGCCGCGGAAGGCCCAGGCAAACATGCCATCGCCATCGAGCGCGATGCTGGCCTGTGCCAGTAGCTCGGCCGCACGGCGCGCGACCTTCGGCGACGGTGCGTTGCGCATGTGGCCCGTCACCACGGGGAAGAGCTTGCGCACGGTGTCACGCGCGAGGCGTGCATGGAAGCGCAGGAACTCCGTGTCCGCATCGCGCAGGTTCTGGTAGGCGAGCAGATTGCATTCGTAGATCGAGAGCACCGGCGAACCGAGCACGGTGCGCTGCTTCTCGTGCGCGAGGTCATAGGCGGCGCGGAGCTCGGCGTCCGCGAAGTTCGCGACCTTGTGCGAGCCGACTTCCCAGAGATGGAAGTCGTTCCAGGTGTAGTTGTTGTTGATGCGCTGCTCCTTGCTCATCAAGCGATAGA
>JADGRG010000233.1 GCA_017881145.1 Sandaracinaceae bacterium
AAGTCCGGGTGCAGCCCGTTAGGCAAGGGGATTCGTAGCTTCCCGGGACCCGCAGCGGTAGCGAAACCAAGCTGGATGCTTATCTGGACTTCGACACTGTCACCCACTCTTCGGTAGAAACCCGTCGAGCCAGCGGCTGGTGCCTGCGCCGTGCCATCAACTAGCACGCTAGGGACGAAGGCAGTCCAGGCTGTAATCTTGGGCGTCGCCTCAAGTGCTTGTTCCAGTGTTCCACCCGGAGCCACGGCGCTCGCACTCGCGGCGGTCGTCGCAGTCGTCGCTGTGTCCGCACTGCTCGCACTCGCCGCATGCAGCGCCTCCACCGCGAACGGCACGGCGCCGATTCTCGTACGGTCGAACGCGCCCTTCTTATCGATCTCGACTTCCACCCAGGCTTCCGGGTTCGCTTGCACTGCATCGCGACAGGGTGTGGGCAGCAGAACGCGGAAGCGGCCGTTGCTGAAGGCTACGCTGTCGGAGACGTTGCAGAGGGGGTTGCCGGTCTTCTGCGCGGCGAAGAGCCTAACGTCTACGCCGTGGGTTCCGGTCATCGGGCTGGTCCCGTCCAGCGCAGTGCCCGCGTAGAACATCGGCTGCGCGGGTGGGTCTGCTGCAAACACTCGGCCCAGGTATACGCCACCGGCGAGCAGTGCGCAGGCTGCCAGCACCGACAGGAACACTCGTTTCGTCTTCATCTTCACTTGGCTCTGCGTCATGGCACGATCCCGCCGCTGAGTTGATAGCCGTTGGCGTTGGACACGAAGTCGCTGGTCTCGAAGCCGTCGTCCAGCAGGGTGTAACCGACAGCGTTGGTACGCGGCTCGCCGCCGCTGACGATGCCGCCGCTCAGGGTTGGTACACCTGTGCCTGAGCCGCCAGGACCTGCGTCGACGGTCACTCCAGAATCATGTCCGGCGTCAAGCGACGCCGCGTTGTCCGGGCCGGCATCCTTCGCGGCCGCCGTCCCGCTGCTGCCAGCCGCTGCCAGCGGCGTGTAGTGCTTCTCTTTGATCCCGAGCACGCCGTTGCAGCCGACAGCTGCGAGCGCCGCTGCCAAGAGCAGCAACGCCAGCTGCACGCGTTCTCTCTTCCTGCGCGGCATCACCACCTGCCCGCCAGGCGAACGTTCCCGAGGCCGATCGCGACGCCAGCACTGGGCTTCTGCTCGTCGCGCGGTTTGGCCGTCAGCCACAGCACCGTCCCTGCTGCCAGGCCTACGGCGCCGACCACGAATCCCACCGTCGCGACATTGCCGAGCGTCGCAGCACTGCTCGACTGGTCGACTGCGCCTTGGTTGTGACACACCGCGTCACCTGGACACGTCTTGTCAGCGCTGTCGAACTTCGACTTCGCCACCAGCGCCAGCACGATGCCGGTGCCGAGCGCTGCGACGCCTACGCTGCCTACAACGATTGCGAGCAACTTGCGTTTGCCGAGGCCGGTGCTGGGCTTGCCGGTGGCGTCGTCTGTCGCGCCCGGCAAGGGTTTGAGTGGGTCCACCTTGACCACAACGCTCTCTCCACTGCCTTTGACCTGCACCGTGGTCTCCCACGGCTCATGCCCCGGCGCTGACGCTCGGATGGTGTAGCGGCCTTCGTCGACGGGGATGGGCACGCGCCACTCCGGCTCGCCCACGAACTTGCCGTCGCGGGTCAGCTGGAAGCCGGCCACCACGTGGGCTTTGTTCACGTCGATGACGATGTTCGAAACCTGTCGTGCGAGTTGCTCTGCGCGGCCGCGAGCGATCTGCTCGGCCTCCGAGTTGTTGGCAGCGCTTGCCATGTCTGCGGCTTCCCGGAATTGACTCCACGCCGTCGCCAATTTGCCCTGCCGCTCGGTGCAGTCTGCCAGGTTCAGCAAGGTGCCGATGCCGGGGTCGAGCCGCTCACTCTCCGCGAACTTGGGACACGCCTCGGCGTAGTGCCCGTCGCCCATCAGCGTCTTGCCTTGGTCGAAAAGCGCTTGTGCGGCGGCTGTGTCCGCGTCGGAAGCTGCGCAGAAAGCGGGGTCGAGGAGCAGCGCGCCCAGCGCGCCGGATCCGAGCAGCAGAGTGCAAAGGTATTGATAAGGTTTCATGTCTTACCCTTTTCGTCGGTCGAAGATATTCGAGGGAGGCTGTGCTGGCTGAACGCGCGGTGGTGCAGCTGACGGCGGCGGTGCAGCGGCGGGTAACGGAGCAGGCGTTTCATGGCCAGCGGCTGGCGCCGGTCCGGTCGTCGGCACTTGGCGGCTCGATCGCCTGTGTTGCGGCTCCGCCTGCGCTGGCTTGGTTTCGTTGGCCTTGGGCTGCGCTGCAGCCGGCGCAAGCGGCGGTGCGGGCTCCGCTGCGGCGGGCTCGGGCGCAGGCGTGACGGCCGTCGCGGCAGGCGACGCCGGAGCTGGCTCGGGCACGACTGGCTCTCGGGCCGGGCGCAACACGGATGCTGGCTCTTGCCCTGTGGGCGGCGGCGTGGGCCAGAAGAGCCAGGCGAGAGCGCCGAGTGCAACCACCACGGCGAGCACAACGGGGACGAGTGGAAAGCGTCGCACGCCCGGCACGGAGAGTGCGGGCTCCGGCGGCGCAAACGACGTGGACGCGGCGGCGTTGACGGGCAGCAAGTCGTTCGCCGCAGGCAGCGGGAATGGTTCGGTACGGACCGGGCCACGGTGGCCGTCGGGCCGCTCACTCTGGGGCACGAGCGCGACCGGGGCATCGGAGCCTGCAGCCGTCAGCAGCACGGCACGCAGCGCGTCGGACATGCCACGAGCACTCTGAAAGCGTTGGCTCGGGTCGCGCTGCACCGCGTGCGCGAACCACTCGTCGAAGGCTGCCGGCACGGCGAAGCGCTGCGACGGCACGGGAATAGGCCTCGAACAAACCTGTAGGGTCAGGGCACCGAGGCCCTCGCCTTCGAAGGGCCGCGTGCCCGTCAGGCACTCGAACGCGATCACGCCCATCGCCCACAGATCGCTGCGGTGATCGATGTCTTTGAGTCCCTCCATCTGCTCGGGACTCATGTAGAAGGGCGTGCCGATCAGCATGCCGGTGCGCGTGCCGCTGGCCAGGTCGAGCGACGGCGTGGTCGCCTTGGCCACGCCAAAGTCGAGCACCTTGGCGATCTCCTCGTCCTCGTTACGAACCAGAAACACGTTGTCTGGCTTCAGATCCCGGTGAACGATGTTCGCCTCGTGCGCTTTGGTCATCGCGCGGGCCATGTGCGCGAACACGCGAGCCGTCTCCGCAGCCGTCAGCGAACCACGCGCGGAGAGTCGGTCAGCGAGAGTCTCGCCTTCGAGCATCTCCATCGCGATGTACGGCACGCCATCGCTCACGCCATGGTCGAGAATCTGCACCA
>JADGRG010000234.1 GCA_017881145.1 Sandaracinaceae bacterium
GCGAAGAGCTTCCGTGGTGAAGGGCGTGGCAGTGTCGCGCGAACCCTGCGCCTGCGACATGCGTGGTGCGTCGAGGTGCACGCCCTCGGCAAAGACGCGCAGGTCAGCCGCCAGCGCGGCCACGTTCTGGTGACGCTCTCTGCGCTCCAGCGCCATCGCCTTGCGCACCACGGCGTCCAGGCTACCGGGAATGCCCGGCACGCGGCTGGTCAGACTCTGCGCCCCGCCGGTGATGATCTGCAGCACGAGCTCCGCATAGTTGCGGGCCTGGTAGGGCACCACGCCCGCTAGCATCTCGTAGAGGATCACACCGAGCGCATACACGTCGCTGCGCTGGTCCACGTCTCGCTCGCCACGCACCTGTTCCGGCGACATGTACAGGGGCGTGCCCAGTGCGATGCCGGTGCGGGTGAGCTGCTGGGTGACGCGCTCCGAGGCGAGCAGCTTCGAGATCCCGAAGTCGAGCACTTTGGGCTCCACCGAACGTCCATCCGGCGAACGGCAGAGGAAGATATTATCAGGCTTGAGGTCGCGGTGCGTGATGCCCTGCGCGTGGGCCGCTGCAACGCCAGCGAGCACCTGCAGCATGAGCGCCGCAGCTTCCTTCGGAGCGAAGGCCTCGCGCTCCAAACGTTGGCCCAGGCTCTCGCCTTCGAGCAGCTCCATCACCATGTACGGGCACTCGCCGTGGCGGCCGATATCGTAGACGCTGATCACGCCTGGATGGTTGATCGCTCCAGCCAGCTTCGCCTCACGCACGAAGCGCTGCTCGGCTTCTGCGTCGCCCGCGAGCTGCGCCAGCATGACCTTCACGGCGAAGCGTCGGCCGGTGATGGTGTGGCTGGCCGCGTAAACCGAGCCCATGCCGCCGCTGCTCAGGGCACGGTCGATCCGATAGCGTTCAGCTATGACGTCGCCCGGCTCGGGCATGCCCGCTACTTGACCCACCCGAAGTCCTCCGCTCAGCGCGACCGCGAGGAGCTATGCATCCGCTCCTGCCAACCTGCCTGCCCGACTATTCTCGATTCCCGGGGCTCGGGCAAGCCGCGCTGAAGCCGGTCTGCGACGGGCGACCCGCTACTACCGCGTCTTTGGCTGGCAACCTGAAAGCAGCGCAATGCCGTGTGCATCGTCCTGCCCGAGGGTGGCGCACGTCGCGGGGCAAGCGACGACATGCGCGCGAGCCCCTGGATCGTCGAAGTACCAGCCGTCCTCGGTGCTGCCGCACGCAGCAGCATTGGCGACCTTGGGGATCTCGCCCGTGCCGGTGCCGGGCTGGAGCGCTACGCCGAGCGTGTCTTTGTTCACAGCGGGCGGGACGAGCCAATCGCAGGGCTGCGCTTGGCGCCGCACGGCCTGCAACGCCTCGTTGGTGCCCGAGGGAACGTTCGCCGGGTCGATGTTGATGCTCTGATGCGTGCCGCCGGCAGCGGCGATGGCATCGAGCGCGCTGAAGCGATCGAGCCCTTTCAGCACGGGGTCGACGATGATGGAGGCTGGTCCGGTGCTCGGGGTCGGCAGCTTGAGCGCCACGATGTAGGTCTCTATAGGCGGCGTTCGCTGCAGGCCCGCCTGCGCAGCATCGGCGACGTTCGATGGCAGGTAGGGGGCACAAGTCCAGAGGTCCTGCGTGAAACCGTCGCTGATCATTGTGACGATCTGCTTGGTGTCGGGATAGAGCCCGGCGCGCTTGCCTTGGTGCGACAGACCGCCCTTGAGCGCTGGCAGCATCTCCGAGGCCTGCAGCTGCGTTATTTTGGTCGAGTTCTCGATCGCTACAGCGTTCTGAGGCAGGGGCCCATCGGTGACGTTTGGCTGCGTATCATAGGGGTCGGGCGCGCAATCGTTACCGTAGTAGCGCACGCCCACCACCGTGCCGACGGAGCGGCCGTCCCCAGCGAAGAGGCGCAGTCCTTGCGTCGCGAGCTCCCAAAGCCCCGCCTGCAGCGTGATGTTGGCGTCCATCAGGATGTACATGCCGAGCGGATGACGCTGCGCAGGGACTTCCGTGTAAGTGCATTTCGGGTCGGACGACGCGTGCGTGAGCGAGGCATCTGCGGCCGTGCTGCCTGCGTTGCCCCCGCCCGAGCTTCCGGCCTCACGCTGGCTGCCCCCTGTGCCCGAGCTGGTCGAAGCGCCGGAGCCGGCACTCGCGCTGGTTGCCGCCGCACCACTCTGCCCGTCGCTCAGCGAGTATTGGCCCACCTCGTGCACCGTGCGCCCGCAGCCGATCAGCGCAAACGTCGGTAGACAAAGCGCGCTCGCCGCGAGAAATTGCGTGGCACGCATCATGTGAATTATTCGTACCTCGCGCCGTTCTCCTGCACAAGCCGAGCGGGCCGCGACGCAAGCGAACGCTACCATTGCCTTATCGGTGACATGCCCGCTCGCGGCCAACCGTACCTGAAACGCCTTGCGCTGGTGTGCTCTGGGGTCGCCATGCTCTGGCTCGCGCAAAGAGCAGCAGCACAAGCCCAGCCGCATCCGGAACGGCCACTCGCCGAAGTGGTGCAGGTGCATCCCGGCGCGACGTGTCTTGCGGCGGACCGGTTGATCTCGCGGGTCGCACGCTGGCGGGAGCGCGAGAGCGTGGATGCGCGCATCCAGGTCAGCGTCGAGGGCGATGCCAAAGTGCCTACGCGGGTTTCTTTCGTGGTCAAGGAAGCCAGTGGTGCCCACGCTGAGCGCAGCCTCGAGGATGCACCGACAGATTGCGACCAACTTCACGCCGCAGTCGCCTTGTCGATCGCGCTGGCGATCGACGCGACGCTGCTAGAGGCGGACGCCAAGGGGGCGCAGGCCGCGCCGCCCCCGCCCCCGCCGATCAAGGAGTCCCCGCCAGCACCGCCGCTGCGGCCGCTCCCGGCCGAGCAACCGGCCCCGAAACCTGAAGTCGTCGAGCGGGCCGTCCTTCCAGTCCGGCATGCCCGGCATGCGGCGACGAATGGAGAGCCGCTGCATTTGGACGTGGGTCTTTTCGGTGGCGCTAACACCGGGCTGCTCTCAGCCGCGGCACTGGGTCTCGGGACGCGCATTTCGCTCTCGCCGGCCCCTTGGCTCAGCCTTGCCGTCGTGGGTCTCGGCACGGGTGTTGGCGAGCAAACCATTGCCAGTGCTCCTGGTCTTTTCGACGCCCAACTCATCGTCGGCGGGCTGGATGCTTGCTTTCTCGGCCAGGCTATCGACGGCTTGGAGCTGCAAGGCTGCGTCGGGGCGCGTGGTGGGCAGATGCGTACCATCGGCCACAGCTTCCCGGTCGCGTCGCGGGTTGCACCGGCTGCGTGGTGGGCGTTCAACGGCTCGGGGCAGGCTCGCTTGTGGTTGACGCGTTGGGTGGCGATCGGCCTGAGTCTCGAGCTGCTCGTCCCGACGGCTGAGCAAGTCATCCTGGTGCGCGGCCTCAACGGGGCGCGCGATCGGTCGCTGGTGCTGCCGCGGGTAGGCCTGAGCGCCGGCCTCGGGCCTGTTTTCCGGCTTTTCTAAACTTGCGGGCTGGGGTCGCACTTCACCCCGTTGTCACCCATGATTCTGTACAAGGGTCATGACGGATCGGACGCTACGGCGCATTAACACGACAGGAGCACCGGGGACGTGTCAGTAGAGGGACACCTGGACTCTGCGGAGCTGTTCCGCCGTCACGCCTCTTTCGTGGCGAATTTCTTGGTGCGCATGGGCGTTCCGAGGTCAGACCTCGACGATTTGGTGCAAGACGTGTTCTTGATTGCCCACAAAAATGGCGGTTACGACCCAGGCCCGGCCAAACCGACCACTTACCTGGCGGCCATCGCGTTCCGCGCCGCGACCACGCATCGCCGCAAGGGCAAGACCCGATCGTTCGTGCGTGCCGAAAGCGAGGTGGTCAGTCGCGCCGGTGACGACCGGTTGAACCCCGAGCGCGATGCCGATCAGAAGCGACAGCTCGCGATTTTGGATCGCGCCCTGGCCACTCTCGACGAGGACAAGCGGGCGGTGTTTGTGATGGCCGAGCTCCAGGGCGAGACGGTGGTGTCGATCGCTGCAGGTCTCGGCATTCCGGTCGACACGGCCTATTCGCGGCTGCGCGCGGCGCGGCAACTCTTTCGAGAAGCCGCTAAGGCTCTCTACGGTGAAGACGGTCGCGGCGTAGCCGACGGCATGCAGCGGGTGGGAACATGAATAACAACGAGACACCCATGTGGGACGATCCCGCGGAGTCTGCGTCCGTGCGCGAGCTCTTGCAGACAGGTCGCCGTGCGCAGGTCGACTACGACGCGAGCTTGGGTTTGGCTCGACACGTGGCGCTGGTCGCTGCTGGTGCTTCGTTGCCGTATTGGGCGAAGGGCGCCGCTGCGGCCTCGGCCAGCAAGATCGTAGCGTGGGTTGCCGTGCCGGTGGTTGCCGCCACGGTTGCCGCGACGGTGTGGTTCTCGCAGCAGACCAAGCCTGAGCCTGTCGCGACTCACTCGTCGACGGTCGAGCAGGCCCCGCAGCTTGCCGCGGCACCTGCCGTAGCTTCAGTCGTCGTAGAGGCGACTCCATCGCTGGCGGTCGCGCAGCCTGCGGCTTCCTCCGAGCGCATGGCTTCAGGAGCGCGGCACAAGCCGGCCCGAGCCAGCAGCAAGCCGGCGTATGCCGAGGCTGCATACGGCGCCAAGGTGCTCGACAAGCGTAGCGGCACAGGTCTCGGCACTTCGGCCGGCCGACCATCTTCGAGCGTCGCGGTGGCGCTCCCGAGCGTTGGTGAAGCAACACCCCAAGAGGTCAGCGCGCCCTCGCTGACCGCATCCTCCGCACGAGTCATGACCCGAGCTGCCGAGCCTATTCAACCCGTCGCGGCAGTAGATGAAGAGCGCGCGACGCAGCCAGCCCCGGCTGCGCAAGGCGTCGCCAAGACCGTTGGCCGCGCGCAGCTCGATGACGGGCGGCTGGAGCGCGAGATGCAGATGCTCGCGGTTGCGCAACGCGTCTTGCGCGAAGATCCGGCGCGCGCACTGCGCTTGGCGCATCAGGGTGAGCACGAGTTCGCTGGCAGCATGTTCTCAGCAGAGCGCCAGCAGGTTGCAGTGCTGGCTCTGGTGAGGCTCGGTCGACTGGATGAAGCTCGCCGCATCGGCAAGGCCTTCCTCTCGAAGTATCCGAATGCACCGTGGAGTCAACGCCTGCGGCATGCGCTCGCGACCGGTCGCATTGATTAAGCAGTATCGCCTGGACCGCGATCCACCATCCGTCGGGGTTGGGGCCCCGACCCCAACCGAGCGATCCGTCGCCGCTTTCTGCGGTGCGTGCTCACCTACAATAGTAGGCTCCGCCCGCTCCTGCCAACCCTTCCGGGTCGCGCAAGCGCGACCCGAGCACGCGGCGCCTCGCTCGTGTCTCGCGCTCCATGCGTTCCTGTTTAGTCGCGGCGCAGACGCGGTCCCCGGCGCACGCGTAGCCGGCGTCGGTAGCGCGATCACTCGTGCCGAATGCAGAAGGTGGCATGCGCACGCACGGCTCGCCCGGAGCGCGTGCATGGGAAGGTCGTCGGTTGCAGCGCATCTCGGATGCAACGAAGCAGTGTAGGTGATGCGAGCTTGTCGCTGCTCTGCATCTTCACTTTCTTCACTTGACCGGTCGGGTCGACGGAGAGCTCGGCTTCGATGACCAGCGTGTCTGCTTCCGCTGCGGACTTGTCCGACGCGAAGCAGCGCGCGATTGCCTTGTGCGCGTCGTGTGACGCGAGCGGACGCAGATCCAGGTCTGGCTGGTCGTCGATGGTCATCGACACGCGGGCGTTGCTCTCCGAGAAGCGCGGCCCGTAACGATGATCTCGTGGCCAGGGACCTGCGAACTCTTCGGAGAGCGACGGGGCCGCAGCCCAAGGGGCTGCCGGCACGGCGGGCGTTTCGCGTGCACACGTAGACGGCTTGCCCTGTTCGCGTTGCGCCTCGGCGTTTGCATCCCTGGGGCCATTCCCTAGACACGGCGCCCAGCAGACGGCTGGTCCCGGCGGCCGCTCTCCTGCAGCCGTCAGCCGCAGCGCGTCGCGAGAGGTGTCGAGAGCGCGGACAAGCGCGGGGTCCTTGTACACGCGGGCTTTGACGGCGCCGAGCCTCTCGCTACAGAGCGCGCGCCACGCGGCGAACTCGGGCTTCTGCGTCCTGCGTTCGATGCAGCCGTGGAGGGTGTAGAGCGTTCCGTGCAGGGCCATGCCGTTGTTCTGATCGGCGGCGCTCAGGTACGCACGTAAGAGCTCGGGGTCGTTGCTGCCGAGTGCAGCCGCGTCCAGCACCAGGCGCTGCTCGAGCGACGCTTCGAGCAAGAGGGCAAAGAGCGCGATGGCGAGGTCACTCTCGTCGCTCCCCGTCGTGATCACCTCGCCAAACGCCGTCGCAGCCAGTGCGTCGGCGCGACCGGGCTCGACTGCCCAGGTCAGCTCATGCTCGGTGAGCCAGGTGCGACAAGCGGCGCTGGGCTTGGCCAGTGCGGAGCCGGGAGCGCGCAGGCGTGCATGCGCTAGCGTGAAGCCGCATTGAAACGCGGGCGACATGCCCGACAACTCCTGCGGCAGCGCGGGAAGCTCCGGCCCACTTGTCGCAGGCGGTGGTGCCAGCGCGACGACCACTTGTGGCTCTGCGAAGACGAGCTCGGTGCGGCGCGGCGTTGCAGCTCGCGGCGGCGGTGCTGTGGCACAACCTGCCAGCGCCATGAACAAGCCCACAGGCACCCAGCGAAGACTCGAAGGCATGCACCAGGATAGCCGACAAGGGCGGTGCTGTGCCCGCGGATGCGGGTGGTCGGCGAAGCAGAAGAAGCACACAATCCGCCTCGGGCTGACGCCCCAGGAGCGAACACCGCATGTCTTACCTCGACGAAGTCTTTGGATTGCAGGGTCGTGTGGCGCTGGTGACCGGGGCTTCTAGCGGCCTCGGTGCAGATGCGGCCGAAGCGCTCGGCAGAGCCGGTGCCGCCGTCGCACTCGTCGCGCGCCGCAAGCAACGTCTGGAAGAGCAAGCCAGCGTGCTCGCCGCGCTCGGTGTGCGCGTGCTCGCGATCGAGGCCGACATCACAGTCGATGCGGATGTCGAACGAGCCGTGGAAGAAGTCGCACGAACGCTCGGGCCGATCGACATCCTGCTCAATGCGGCGGGTCTGTCTCGGCTGGGGCGCGCCGAGCGGCACCGGCGGCAGAGCTGGGACGAGGTCATCGCCGTCAACCTGACCGCGGCCTTTCGCATCAGCCAGGCGGTTGGTCTGCGGATGATTGCAGCAGGCAAGGGCGGCCGCATCATCCACATCTCATCGGTGATGGGTCGCGGCGCCAACCCGGTGCATCGCACAGTCGGCTACGCAGCGAGCAAGGCAGGTGTCGACAACCTCACGCGTCAGCTTGCGGTCGAGTGGGCGCAGCACGGCATCACGGTGAACGCCATCGCGCCGGCTTACTTCCCCACCGAGATGACCATGGATCCGAAGCTCGGGGAGATCGCAGCCGACCAACTCGAAGAATTGAAGCGGGTTACGCCCATGGGTCGCGTCGGCGCGATGGGTGAGCTGCGCTCGGCGGTGCTCTTCCTTGCGGCACCGGCATCGAGCTACGTCACCGGTTCGATCGTGGCCGTCGATGGTGGCTGGACAGCTTGGTGAAGTAGACCCCGCGCCCGCTATCGCGTCGCGGTTGGTAACCCCCGCGCCCGCTATCGCGTCGCGGTGAGGAGCCTCAGTTTGGTCTCGTCGATCTGGACGTGGGCGTCGGCGCGGAGCTTCGCGATGAAGGCCTCGAAGGCGGCGTCGCGACGTTGCTTCTCGAGCTGCTGGCGAATCACCCGTTCGACCTGAGGAAGCTCGGCGCGACTCGCCGGCCGCCGTCCCACCAGCATGATCAGATGGTAGCCTTGCTCGCTCTTCACCGGCGTCGGCGAGAGGCTGCCCGGGGTTTGCAGCTCGAATGCGGCTTCGCGCACTGCCGCCGGAACCTTGCGCGGCCGCAGCGATGGGCTGGTGACCACGTCTGCAGCAACCACTGCGGGTGGCGATGCCGTGAAGCTGCCGAGGTCTCCGCCGTGCTTGCGTGTTTCGGCGTCGAGGCTCTCGGTGCGAGCCAGCGTGGCGAAGAAGTCGTAGTCCCGTGGCCGTGACGAGAGCCGCAAAAGGAGCGCGCGGGCGCGGGCTTCATTGCGCAAGAGGATGTGGGCCGCGCGCACCTGTGCTTCGCTCGTGAAGCTTGCGAGATGCGATCCGTAATACGAACGCACCTCGGCGTCGCTGACCGGTCGCAGCAACGTGCCCTCCTCGCCAAAGAGCTCGTCGAGCAGGCGGTCGACCATCAGGCTCTGCTTCTGGGCCCGGGCTTGCTCCGACGAGAGATAGCCGAGCTTGTCTGCGTGGAGCGCCAAGAGCTCGGTGCGCAGCAGCTCGTCCAGAAACTCTTGCCTGCGTTCGTGCTCGGTCCTTCTCTCCCGCCGCTGTGGTGGTGGTCCCAGCAGCTTGGCGAACTCGGCCTGCTTGATCTTGCGCGCGCCGATCGAGATCACGGTATCCGGTGCCGGGCTCGGCCGCGCATCTGTGACGGCAGGCGCCTTTTGCTCGCTCTTCGCGAGAGGCCGTGCGCCTTGGCAACCACAGACCAGAGCGAGCCCGAGCGCTAGCGCAGGCCAGCGGCATTGCGCGACAGACACGGCGTTCGCATCACATCGCGCAGGGCTCATGCTGGCTTCGAAGCGTTGCTGGCCGACGCGGCAGAGGACCCTCAATGGGCGTCGTCGGCGCCACCGTCGCTCACGCCGCCATCGCTGATGGGGACAACGATGCAGGCATTGCAGGAGGCGCAGGGCTCACAGCCGTTGCTCGGCTGTCCGTCGCAGTTGTAGTAGCCAGGGTCGCAGTAGCCACCCCAGACGCAGCGACCGGCGTTGCAGCTGGCCGGCGTGTGCGGCACGCGCACGTCGCAGTAGGTTTGGACCGAAGCGCCATCGTCGATCTTGCCGTTGCAGTCGTCGTCGATGCCGTTGCAGATCTCGGCTTGTGGCTGGCAGCCATCGCGGTCCACGGTGGCATCGGGCTTCGGCTTGGAGGCGTCGCTGCTCGCGTCGTTGGTCGGGCCAGGCCCGGTCTTGTAGTTGTTGATCAGCTCGACCTTGTAGACCTTGCAGGCCGAGAGCGACGCTAGCAGCGGGAGCAGCAACAAGTAGCTAAACCGCTTTGTTTTCGGACTCGCC
>JADGRG010000235.1 GCA_017881145.1 Sandaracinaceae bacterium
AGGCCATGGCGCAGTGGTTTCTGCGCGTCACGCACTACGCGGAAGAGCTGCTGACGGGGCTCGATACACTGGCGGGCAAGTGGCCGGACGACGTGTTGCAGATGCAACGCAACTGGATCGGCAAGAGCTTTGGCGCCGAGGTTCGCTTTCCGCTCGAACTAGACGTTGCAGGCGTGAGCGAGATCCCGGTGTTCACGACGCGACCGGATACGCTCTACGGAGTGACGTTTCTCTCGATCGCTGTAGAGCATCCCTTGGTGATGGAGCTCGCGAAGGGCTCGGAGCGGCAGAGCGAGATCCTGGCGTTTGCCGACAAGATTCAGCTCGAGCACAAGGTGAAGAGGGGCGCCGAAGCCAACGACAAGCGCGGCATCTTCACCGGACGCTATTGTCTGCACCCGCTCACGGGAAAGAAGATCCCGATCTGGATCGCGAACTTCGTGCTCATGGACTACGGCACGGGCGCAGTTATGGCGGTGCCCGCACACGATCAGCGCGACTTCGAATTCGCCAAGGCCTATGGCCTACCGATGCAAGTGGTGATCGATCCGCAAGGCGCGAAGCTCGACGCCAAGACCATGAGCGCGGCCTACGTCGAGCCGGGCGTGATGGCCAATAGCGCGGGCTGCGACGGCATTTCGAGCGAAGAGGGCAAGCGCCGCATTACGGAGTTGCTGGTTGCGCAGGGCAAAGGTAGCGCCACCGTCAGCTACCGCTTGCGAGATTGGCTGGTGTCACGTCAGCGCTACTGGGGCTGTCCGATTCCGGTGATCCACTGCGACGACGACGGCATCGTGCCAGTGCGTGCCGAGGACTTACCCGTGGTCTTGCCGCTCGATGTCCAGATCACGGGCGTCGGTGGCTCGCCGCTCGCCAAAGTCCCAGCGTTCGTGAATGTCGCGTGCCCAAAGTGCGGCAAGCCTGCACGGCGTGAGACTGACACCTTCGACACGTTCGTGGAGTCGAGCTGGTATTTCAATCGCTTCACGAGCCCGCATCACGAGAGCGCGCCGGTGGAGCAAAGCAAGGCGCGCGCTTGGCTGCCGGTCGATTTCTACGTCGGCGGCAAAGAGCACGCGGTCATGCATCTGCTATACGCGCGCTTCTGGCAGCGCTGCATGGTCGACCTCGGCTTCCTCGGCAAAGACACGCCGCGCGAGCCCTTCACGGCGCTGCTCACGCAGGGGATGGTCTGCAAGGAGTTCTACTACCGGCTGGATCCAGAGAACCCTGCGCACAAGCTCTACTACTATCCGGAGGACACCGAGCTTGCGGCGGATGGCACGCGTATCGTCAAGGCCACGGGCGAGCCGGTGATCGTCGGCAACGTGGTCAAGATGTCGAAGACCAAGCGCAACATCATCGATCCCGATGAGATCATCTCCAGCTTCGGCGGTGACACGGCGCGCGTCTTCATGCTTTTTGCCGCGCCGCCGGAGGGCCAAGTCGATTGGACGGCTGCGGGTGTGGAGGGCTCGCACCGCTTCTTGCAGCGCGTCTATCGTCTCGTGCGCGACAGACTCGCGCAGCTGGAGGCCGTGTCCGGCTACCGCGGCGGCGAGCTCTCGGAGCATGCAGCCAACGCCCGGCGCGAGATCCATCGCGCTATTCAGCGCGTGACGCATGACCTCTCCGAGCGTTATCAACCCAACACTGCGATTGCCGCGTTGATGGAGCTGATGAACGCTCTCTCGGCTTTCAAGGCCGAGAGCGAAGTCGACAAGCAAGTGCTGCGAGAAGGCGTCGACGCACTCGTGCACATGCTTTCGCCGTTTGCGCCCCACTTGGCGGACGAGCTCTACGAGCGACTCGGCGGGTTCGACGGGCTCGACGGGAAAGGCACGCTCCTGCAACGCACCTGGCCCGTGCTGGATGAGTCTGCGCTGCACGAAGCGGCGGTCGAGATTCCCGTGCAGGTGAACGGCAAAGTGCGAGCACGCATTCTGGTGGCCAAGACCGCCAGCGAGGCGGAGGTCGTGGCCGCCGCCAAGGCAAACGACAGGGTCGCAGCCGAGCTAGCCGGCAAGACTGTGCGCAAGGCGATCTACGTTTCAGGCAAGATCGTCACGCTGGTGGTCGGGTAGCGGGCCAGGGTGTAGGCTGTTCCGCGAATTTGCGGAGCAGCCGTCGATTGCAGCTGATGGCTTCGGAAACTTGTGGGACGCTGTAGAATGTGCAACTCGAGTCGCGGCGCGCGGCTGGCGCGGTTGTCGCCGGAGAATGGACCATGCAGAGAAAAGATTTGACCACGCTCACCAAGCTCATTGGCAAGCAGCTCATTGCTCACCGCGAGAAGAAGGCCATGAGCCAGGAAGCCTTCGCCAAGAAGATCGGTATCTCCCGCGGCTATCTCTCGGATCTAGAACGCGGCGTGCGTGAGATGTCGCTAGAGACGCTCCAGAGCATCTGCCGCAAGACCGGCACCACGCCGAACAAGCTACTCGGATACTGAGCAAGCAAAGCCACACGCCCTGGCGCGGGCGGCAGCGTTGGCACAGCCCTGCCTGAGCGGGCTGCGCCAAGCCGGGGGGCGCGTGGCTTCGAAGCACTCGTTACAGGTTTGAGAGCGGCGGTCCCGCACGCAGTGGTTCGCGGTGAATGCGCGTTGGCTCGGGCATGGCATCCTCACGCGGGATTCGCTCGGTGCGCCTGGTCAGCTTAGGTGCTGAGAGCCGCAAGCGACGCACCGGCTTTGCATCAACGCCGAGCTCCTGTGCTCGCGGCTGCCAGACGTTGCCGGCTCTGCGCGCGGGTCCTGCCGTTGCGTTTCTTGCCGTCGTGGCCATGGTTCTGCTAGCCCTGCCCTGACTGAAAGGGTATTCAGCGCTTCTCAGCAGCGCGAGGTGGAGTTCAAACGTGGCACAGAAAGGTAAAGGCCAGCTCAGGCTCTTCAAAGGCGGCGACGGCGAAGACACGCTGCCGGGGGTCGCGCCCATCATGGACGCGTCGCTCGCCGACGAAGCGCAACGCCGCTACCTGCACTATGCGCTCAGCGTGATCACCGCGCGC
>JADGRG010000236.1 GCA_017881145.1 Sandaracinaceae bacterium
CACATCGGCTTCGTCGGCATCGACATCGGCGCCCAGATGGGTGTGCCGCTTGCCGCGCTCGAGCCGACCATCGGCGCGGTCGTTCTCGGACAAACGGGTGCCGGGTTGAGTGAGAGTTGGTCGCTCAGTCCGAGCAACCAAGCACTCTTCGCAACGCTCGCACATGTGCTCGGCAGAGATCCCGGAGCGATCGACTACGCAGCTGATCCGCCGGTGTTTTGGCCGGAGTTGGCTCTGGTTCAGACACTCCTGGATCGCGCCGAGCCGCTAGCTCACGCCGCGACGCTCGCCCGCACGCCCACCAACGTGCTCTTGCAGATGGCGCAGGACGATGAAGTTGTACCGAATCTCGCCACCGAGGCGCTGGGCTTCTCGCTCGGTGCGACGCTGGTGTCGACGAAGCCTCGCTACGTTGTCGAGTTGGGCACCAGGTCTCTCGCAGCTGGTGAGGGACTTTCCGGCAACTTCACGATCGACAATGGTGCGGTCACCCGTGTGCTTTACCCTTTCGACCCAGCCACGCACGACGTGCTCATCCACGTGCTGGGCACCGAGCACTACGCGCATCCTCCGCTCCCGCCATTCCAGGTGCTCGCGCAGGACAATACCGTGGGGAACCCTCTGGCTGCCGCGCTCGTGCAGGTGGCCTCCTACCTTGGCACTTGGTACAGCTGCGTGAGCGGCGTGCAGTCGCCGATGCCCACCTCGACGTGCGCCGGCGTTGTGCGCGCTCCTTAGATGAGCCGGCCTGGAGCGCGATACTCGCGACGCTCTCCGCCAGCCATCAGAGCGGGATGCTGCCGTGCTTGCGCGGTGGGTTCTGGTCGCGTTTGGTCTTGAGCAGATCGAGCGCGGAGATGATGCGTGCTCGCGTTTCGCGGGGATGGATGACCGCGTCGATGAAGCCGAGCTCAGCGGCCTGGTAGGGGTTTGCGAACTTGCGCCGGTACTCGTCGACGAAGCCGGTCTTGGCCGCTGCTTGGTCGGCCGCGGCCTCGATCTCCTTGCGATACACGATGTTGACGGCGCCTTCCGGCCCCATTACGGCGATCTCGGCTGTCGGGTACGCCATGTTGATGTCGCTGCGCAGGTGCTTCGAGCTCATCACGATGTAGGCGCCACCGTAAGCTTTGCGCGTGATCAGCGTGATCTTGGGCACCGTCGCTTCGGAGTAGGCATAGATCAGCTTGGCGCCGTGGGTGATGATGCCGCCGTATTCTTGGTCCGTGCCGGGCAGAAACCCTGGCACGTCGACCAGCGTCACGAGCGGAATGTTGAAGGCGTCGCAGAAGCGCACGAAGCGCGCGGCCTTGATCGACGCGTTGATGTCCAAGCAGCCGGCCAACACGGCGGGTTGGTTGGCGACGATGCCCACCGCCCGTCCGCCGTAATGCGCGAAGCCTACGACTATGTTCATCGCGTAGTTTGCATGCACTTCGAGGAAGCGGCCGTCGTCTACCGTGCGCAGGATGATCTCGTGGATGTCGTAGGGTTTGCGCGGGTCGACCGGGACGATGGCGTCGAGCTCGGGGACCTCACGGTCCGGAGCGTCGCTGGTGGCTCTGGTCGGCGGATCCTCGTGGTTGTTCGAGGGCAGATACGAGAGCAGCGCGCGGATGGTATCGAGGCAGGCGCGGTCGTCCTTGGCGGCAAAGTGCGCGACGCCGCTGACGCTGGTGTGAGTGCGTGCGCCGCCGAGGTCTTCCTTTGAGACTTGCTCGTGCGTGACGGTCTTGATCACGTCCGGGCCGGTGATGAACATGTATGCGGAGTCTTCCACCATGAAGATGAAGTCCGTGATGGCCGGGCTGTAGACGGCGCCGCCGGCGCACGGGCCCATGATGGCGCTGATTTGTGGCACGACGCCGGAGGCCAGCGTGTTGCGAAGGAAGATGTCGGCGTAGCCGCCGAGCGAGTGGACGCCTTCCTGGATGCGTGCGCCACCGGAGTCGTTCATGCCGACGATGGGCGCGCCGACCTTCATGGCCATCTCCATGACCTTGCAGATCTTGCTCGCGCAGGCGTTGCCGAGCGAGCCGCCGAGCACCGTGAAGTCCTGCGCGAACACGAAGACTTGTCGACCATCGACCTTGCCGTAGCCGGTGACGACAGCGTCGCCCGGGTAGCGCTGCTTGTGCATGTCGAAGTCGGTGCAACGATGCGTGACGAAGCGATCGAGCTCGACGAATGAGCCCGAGTCGAAGAAGGCCTCGACGCGCTCGCGTGCGGTGAGCTTGCCGGCCTCGTGGTGCTTCTTGATGCGCTCTGCGCCGCCGCCTTCGAGGGCGCGGCGGTTGTGCTGGTCGAGGCGTGCAGCGGGGCTAGGCGAAGCTTTCGTGTCGGACATGCGCCGCAGGCTAGCCTGCTGGCGTCGACCAGAAAAGCGCCGTTGTGTTGCGTGGGTGCTGGTTTCGTATTGTCTCTTGCGGTCCTGCTCTCGATTGTGCATCGTCGGCAGGGCAAGAAGGAGCGGGGCCGTGGGCAAGCATCGTTTCGTCGTGGACGGTCAGAGCTTCGACATCGAGGTGCTCGCGCGCGATGCACAGCACGCCGAAGTGGTCGTGAACGGAGAGCCGCACCGCGTGGAGCTGGCCGCGCCTGCGGATGCGCCTCGTGCCGCGCCACGTGCCATGGTGGCAGCCGCCCCACGGCGCGCGCCGTCGCATGCGACGAGCTCCGGGCATGGCGCGGCGCAGGCGGTGCGCGCACCGATGGCGGGGCTCGTGCTGGCGATTTCGGTCAAGCCTGGTCAGCGGGTGACCGCTGGCGAAGAGCTAGTGGTGCTGGATGCCATGAAGATGGAGAACACGCTCAGCGCTCCGAGCGACGGTGTAGTCGGCGAGATCGCGGTGTCGGTCGGCGCCACCGTCATGCACGGTGCGCTGCTCCTGCACCTCGGCGCTGGCTGACGCGAAGCTGTACCCGCCGGCAGAGTGCTGCGCCTCAGCGTGTGATGAGTGGCTGCATGCGCCGCAGTCGGCCACCACTCGTCCACGGTGATGGCGGTGCGTCGAGCTGCCGCTGCCGCTGCTCGGCAGCCACTTCCGCATCGAGCGCCATGGCGATGGCAGCGAGCGCTCGCGGATCGAGTTGCGGCGCCTTGGTGGCTCGGGCAGCTCGTGCCTTGGGCTTCTTCTTAGCGACGCGTGCACTCGGCTTGGGCGCGTTGCTCGACTGCTTGGTCGTCTGCTTCTTGCCGCGGCGAGGCAGCAGCTTCGCGGGCGCCTTGGGCTGCTTACTCTTGGATTTGGGCTTCGTCACGAGCAGGCAGCCTAGCAGAGCGAATGGGCGCTTCCGAGGCTTTCAGCTCGCGACTTCGTCGGCCTGCTGAAGTCCGGCGTCGAGCGGCGAGAGCAGGGTGAGCAGCCCGCCGACCGACGCG
>JADGRG010000237.1 GCA_017881145.1 Sandaracinaceae bacterium
CACGGAATGACACATCATTCCTAAGCACTCGCTCTCGGAGGTTGGTCATGGTTCAGGTCGACGTATTTTGGTCCTATGGCATCGGTGCAGGGTTCGCCTACTCGGCGAAGAAGCAGCTCCAGCAGTACCAGCCCAAGAAGGAAGACGGAGGCTGGTTCGCCAACCCCTACTTCACCAAGAACATCCTCTACCTCGCGACGCTCTTCGGGCCGTCAGGCCTCTACCTGCTCTGGCAATTCACCAACTGGGAAACCATGCAGGCGCTGGACAAGACCATGCCCGCTTGGCTGGTGGTCGCCTTCAGCATCACCAACGTGACGCAGGGCATGCTCGGCTTCTGGGTGACCTACAGGCTGATCAAGTCCGGCAAAGACTACCTGGCATTCCTGCAACCGGTGCTCGGCTACTTCGCAATGTTCTTCATTCTGGTTCATGGCTGGGACGGCACTGGCTATCAGCGCTTCCTCTCCGAGGACCGCACCGTCTTCGAAACCTGGACGCCGGCGCACATCACGACCTGGCTCACCTCCAGCGTCGCGATCACGCTCGCCGTCATGGGGCTCTTTCTCTTGCCGGTGATGTTCGCCTGGATGCTGCGTTGGGCCACCGAAGGCGCGCACCTGGCGGGACTGTCGAAAAGCGCACAAGCCAGCCCACGCGAGTTCTTGGTGCTGGTGCTCGCCACGATCTTCGGTGGCGTGCTCGGCGCTGCGATCTTGGCCAGCTTGCTCATCCATCAGCTCGGCGCGCTGGTTGGCACGCTGGTCTTCGTCGCGGTGGCAGTGGTCGGCATTGCGGGACCCAAGGGCTATCTGCACTGGTTCTTCGGGCGCATCGACAGTGACGTGCGACTGGCCCGTCAGAATGCGCGAAAGCCAGGCAGCGGTGAGCTCGGGCACTTGGCGGCTTGAGCGCGCGAACGTCCTTATGCTCGCTCGGCGAGCGACCCGGCCGCGCTCGACTCTCCGGTGCGGTGGCCTCGGTGGTGGGCGTCGCGCTGATCGCGTTCAATGCTCGATGCGCCGCCCCGCAGCGCTTGCCGCAGCGGGTTGGCCCGTGCATCGTTTCCGCCGATGGCTGGCCTTTCCGCGTTTAGAGACTTCTCGCGTCGTGCGTTGCCGTGGCTGCTGCTCGTGGTGGGCGTGGTCTGGCTCAGCCGCAACGTGCGTCCGACGGCAGCCTTCGGTGTCGGCGAGCGCTTGCCGCCGATAGCAGCCGAGCTCGCCGATGGCACGCACTTCGTACTGGACGGTGCGCCAGGGCATGTCGTGGTGCTGAACTTCTGGGCCACCTACTGCGGCCCCTGCCGTTCCGAAGCGCCCGTCCTTTCTGCGGTAGCCGCAGGTGGCGTTGCGGTGATCGGGCTCGCTGTCGACGCTCTGCCGCTCACCGAAGTGGTGAAGGCCGCACGCGACTTCGGTATGCACTACCCGATCGGCATGAGCGGCACGCTGCTCGCGCAGCGGATGAACCTGCGCACCGTGCCCACCACTTACGTGATCTCGCCGAGCGGGAAGATCGTGCTCTCGCGTGCCGGCGCAGTGAACGAGCTGGAGCTAAACGAAGCTGTTGCCGCCGCCAAGCGTGCTGGCTGAGCGCGTCGCGAGCGGGGTCGGAAGCTTGCGCGTCAATTGACAGCGCGCAGATCGCATGGTCAAAACCTGGGCTGCGGAGGAATCGATCGACGATGCACCATGTGATTTTTGCAAGTCTGGTCACGCTCGCGGCTGGCGGAGCAGAGAGCGCGCTCAATCCTTGGGAGCTGGTGACGCATGCTTCGGCAGTGGTCATGCTCGTGCTCTTGATCCTGGCGAGCATGTCGCTGGTGTGTTGGTTCGTGATCGGCGCCAAGCTGGTGCGCCTCTCGCAGGCAGCGCGGGAAAGCTCGCGCTTTCTCGACCAGTTCTGGGATGCGCAGCTCGGCAACGTGTGGAGCGTGCAGCGCCTGGAGAGCCTCTACGCGGGGCTGCCCGGTGATCGTCGCGCACCGGTGGCCAGCGTCTTTCACGCCGGTTACGTGGAGCTGGCGCGCGTCTTGGGCGGTTCCGACGAAAGCAGCCGCAGCCAACGTCACTACGGTGGTGACATCGAGAACGTCGCGCGTGCCCTGCGTCGCGCCTCCGCCAACGAAGTCACCACGCTCGAAAGCATGGTGCCGTTTCTTGCGACTACCGGCTCGACCGCGCCCTTCGTCGGTCTCTTTGGCACGGTCTGGGGCATCATGAATTCGTTCATGAGCATCGGCGCCCACAAGAACGCGAGCTTGGCGGTGGTTGCTCCCGGCATCGCCGAAGCGCTGATCGCGACGGCCATCGGTCTCATCGCCGCCATCCCGGCGGTCATGGCCTACAACTACTTCGTCAGGCGCATCAACGTGCTCGCCTCCGAAATGGAAAGCTTTTCGAGCGACTATCTGAACATCGTGCGCCGGCACTTTCTGGCGGGTTGAGCTCGCGCGCTGAAGGAGAATCGCCATGGGCATGTCCTCAGGTTCCGGCAAAGGGCCGCTCAGCGAGATCAACGTCACGCCGCTGGTCGACGTCATGCTGGTCTTGCTGATCATCTTCATGGTCAGCGCTCCGATGATGACGACCGGCATCGAGGTCGACTTGCCCAAGGCCCACGCGGCGCAGATGGACGTCGAAGAGCAGAAGCTCCTGCTCAGCATCACCAAGGATCAAAAGGTCTTTCTCGGCGACACCGAGATCCCCTACGACCGCCTGGAAGACGCACTCATGCATAACGCACGGTTGCAGCGAGAGCACGAGCTCTACTTGCAGGCCGATGAAGGCGTTCCCTACGGCTTCGTCGCCAAGGTCATGGCGATCTTGCGCAAGGGCGGCATCGACAAGCTGGGCCTGGTGACCGACCCCTTGGCTGCAGAATGAGCGAGCGCAGCAGCATGGTCCTGCCCGTGCAGGGCCTGCGGCTTCGGCCGCCATCGCTTCTGGACAAGCGCAAGCTCAGTCCGTCCATGGCGCTCGGAGGAGTCTTCGCGACTTTCACTGCGCACCTGGTAGTGCCGGGCGCGATCGCGGGCGCGTTAGCGCTGCTCTCGGCCACGGGCGTTGGTTCGACGCCAGCGCGCGCGGTGATCGAAGACCACGTGGTGGCTGCGCGCTTCGTGCGCCTCGGAAAGAAGCTCGATCCTCACCAGATTCCCAACCGGCGCGTCCCGCTCAAGTCGACGGCACCGCTGCCCGGCGTCGCCGTCTCCAAGGTGATGGAGCCGCCCAAGCCGAACAAGCCCGACGCTGGCGTGCGACCGGAGCATCCGCAAGAGGATCTGCTCACGCGCCTCGGAGATCGCGCCCAAGCCTTCGCCGAGATCGCGCAGCAACAAGAGCAAGAAGGCGATCCCGGCGGCATCGCCGAAGGCACCGAGACCACCGCCAAAGCCGGCGACCTGTATCGCGGCCAGCTGGTGTCGTTCTTCAAGCGTGGCTGGACGATCCCGAGCACGCTCGGTGACACCAGCTCCTTGACCACGCGTGCGCGCATCGAGATCACCGCCGACCGACACGTCGGCGACCACCAGATCGTGAAATCGAGCGGCGAAGCACTCTTCGATCAGAGCGTCGAGGACCGCGCCAACGAGCTGCGCGCGCAGGGCACGACGCTGCCCGAGCCGCCGCCGGAAGTCGCCGATCAATTTTCGCGACCCTGGACGCTGGACGTCAATTTCAACGGCCGCAAGGACCAGTGAAGCGCGGGTCGCAGGGGCCGCGCACTGCCGGACTTCCGCGCCTAACTTGAGCGCTCTTTTGGTTTTCTGAATAATCGCGACCATCCGTCGCCGAGGTGCCCATGACACAGTCCCGAGAGAGCCGTCTTACGAATGTCACCGCGTGTCTTTGTGGCTTGCTCTTGGCGGCGGCTTGGGTGTGGCCCGATCGCGGTGCCTCGCAGGGCGCTCCCGCCAAAGACGACCCATTGCCGACCCGCGTGGTGATCGACGTCGACTCGCCCGAGCGGGCGCTCTATCGCATCGCCGTGCCCAATCTGCTCGGTGCCGGCAACCTCGGCGCGCAGGGTGCCGACGTGGTGCGCAACGACCTGACGCTCTCCTCGCTCTTCCAGGTGCTCGACTCGCGCTCGTTTCTGGCCAACCTCGAAGCCGAAGGGCTCAACATCCAGAAAGCGCCTTGGTCGAGCGTGGGCGCGCAGGGCATCGTCAAAGGCAAGCTCACGCAGAACGGCCAGCACATCGAGCTCGAGATGCGCTTCTTCGAGCTGGCGCGCGGGGAAGCGCCCTCGCTCGGGCGCGTCTATCACGGCGATGTAGGCCAGCTCCGCTCCTACATGCACGACTTCGCCAACGAGATTCTGCGCCTACTCACGGGCAAGGCTGGCGTGTTCGGCACGCACTTGGTCTACGCGCGCAAGGTCGGTCCGGGCCGCAAAGACATCTACGTCTCGGAGTTCGACGGCCACAGCGAATATCGAGTGAGCAGCGGCCGCGGCAACGCCATGTTGCCAGCCTTCGGCGCCAGCGTCTGGTATTCGATGCTGACGGACTACGGCGCTTACCTGACCAACTCCAAGAGTCAGGAGAAGCCCGTGGTCTCCGGCAACGGCCTCAACATGGGGCCCAGCGTCTGCAACGGACGCGTCTATTTCAGCTCGACCCGCGACGGAAATAGCGAGATCTACAGCGCCGCGCTCGACGGCAGTGACCAGAGGCGCTTGACCAACAACCCCGCGATCGACGTCAGCCCAGCTTGCGGTCCTGGCGGGAAGGTTGCCTTCGTCTCGGCTCGTCACGGCGGCCCGCAGATCTTCGTGATGGACGGCAACGGTGGCGGGGTGCAGCGGCTCACCTACAAAGGCAGCCACAACCAGACTCCCGCGTGGTGCATGGATCCCAGCATGTCGCTCTTGGCTTTCTCCGCGCGTGACGGAAGCGGCTTCGACATCGTCACGCTCAACCTCAAGACCGGCGAGTACAAACGTCTTACGCAGGGTCAGGGCGTGAACCAAGATCCGGCGTTTTCGCCCGACTGCCGCATGGTGGCGTTCGCGTCTTCGCGCGGCGGCATCTTCATCTCCAACCCGGACGGCCTGAACCAGATCAAGGTGCTGAACGGCACGCTCTCGACGGTGCGCTGGGGCCAGTGAGCCGCCACTTGCAGACCGCCAGGCCACTTGCAGACCGCCCGCAGCACCGTTTGTGCTGCGCGGCGTCTTGTGGGTGGGTGCCGATGGGAGGACTCGAACCTCCGACCTAGCGCGTATGAAACGCCCGCTCTAACCGGCTGAGCTACATCGGCCCGGAACAGCGCCGTCTTTCACGGCACCTGCCTTTCCGTCGCCGCCAGAGCCAGCCGCGGAAAAGCGGGCGCAGTATTGGGCGCGTTGCCGGTGCTGTCAATTGCGCCGTGCGCGTATCCACGCACCTCCGCAGCACGAGTGCGACGTGAAGCTCGTGTTTAAACAGAGACGCCTGGACCGCGATCCACATCGCGATCCGCCCCCGCTTCCTGCGGTGCGTGCTCACCTACAAAGGTAGGCTCCGCGCGCTCCTCGAAACCGGGGGCGCCTTGCTCGTGTCTCACGCTCCATGCGTTCCTGTTTAGGCGGTAGAGCGCTCTGTGTTAGAGTCCGCCGCATGACGCGAGTCGTGGTCACAGGCGGTGCAGGTTTCATCGGTTCTCACGTGGCGGATGCGCTGCTTGCGGCGTCCTTGGACGTGCTGGTGCTCGACGACCTCAGCACGGGGCGTCGCGAAAACGTACCGGCCAAGGCGAGGTTCGTGCAGGGCGATATCCGCGATGCAGCGCTCTTGGAGC
>JADGRG010000238.1 GCA_017881145.1 Sandaracinaceae bacterium
CAGGCCGCACGCGGCGAGCACCTCGAATCAGAGGCGCCCCACCAGGCGCGCGTCGATGCGCCGACGCTTCATCGCAACGCTGAACGGCGGCTGCGCCGCTGGCATCGACGCATCGTGGCCGACTGGAATGCGTTCGACGAACTCGATGAACCCAACCTGCACGCGCTGCGCAAGCGCATCAAGCGCCAACGGTATGCCGTTGAGTTCTTCGCACCCGTGCTGCGCCGTCGAAAGATCGAGCGCTACTTGACTGCTCTGACCGCAATTCAAGATCGGATGGGCGAACTCAACGATCTCTTCGTCGCCCGGGCGCGGTATCACTCGCTGGTCGCGTCTGACCCGGCAGCGTGGTTTGCACTTGGTTGGCTCGCGGCTCGCGTCGCCGAAGTGCGCGCGCTGGCAAAACCTGAGCTCGGGCGGCTGGCGAAGGTGGATCCGCCGACGATCCGAGAGTGAACTCCGAAAGGCCTGGCCACAATTCGGGCAATGCGGGTGTCAAGCCAGGGAGAACAGCAGAGCGCCCACGATGGCCAATAGACTTGCGATGAGGGCCGAGCGACGCTCGGCGCGTTCGCCGCACGAAGCGAGCGCCCGCGAATGAAGGTATGCCTCGCGCAACGTTGAGGCGGGCAAAGTCAGGATCGACATCGGATTCATCGGCGGCTCCACAGAAGGCTCCAACCCCATGCCTCAAAGTTCGCAGTCTCGGCGCGCATGCCCTCAAGAGCGTGTCGCCGAGGCCACCCTCTCGCTACCGCCATTGGTGCCTCTGTATGGAGCCTTCGATCCGGCAACCAATTGCGAGCCGCGGTTTTGCTCGCAGATGTTGTCGTTGTTGTTCGCACTGCACGCGTCTGTCACGCAGCTTGCGCCATTGCATCACCGGACGAAAGCAGTTGGACTCTATGCTGCAGTCATGACTGTGGAGTGACAGTCACCACGCCTTTCCGGGTCGGCACTCGATCACCCGCCTCAAGCAAGTGCACGCTGCCTCAACGCACCCAAGCGCGCGAGAAGATCCTCCGGAAACTCGGTCTCGACCCGAGCCGCGCCCGCGTAGAAGACCCCTTCGTTGCCGTCCAGCGTGATCAGTTCTCCCTCGTGCAAGGTGGTGTCACCGACCTTGACGCTGCGCGCCGTCTCGTCGATCTGCAGTTCGCCGCAACCGACGAGGCAGACCTTGCCAAGCTGCCGTGCCACCACCGCGGCGTGCGATGTCCGGGCGCCTCGTTGGGTGAGCAGGCCGGTGGCCGCTTCGAGCGCGGCGATGTCGCCGGTTTCGGCGTCGCGACGCACCAGCACCACCGAAACACCTGCCTCATGACGGGCATGCGCGCGTGCCTCATCGAGAGCGATTTCGCCGACGGCGACGCCGTTGCTTGCGCTCGCTGCTCGCCCTAACGGCAACAGTGGCGAGCCGCCCGTGGAAACGACCCGCGGCCGCGCCAGCGCCTGTCGGTCCAGCCCCGCAGTTCGCTCCAGCGCCAGTGGCAGGCCGATCAGCCCCTCGTCGAGCAGATCCAACGCGATACGCGCCGCAGCCAGTGACGTGCGCTTGCCGGAGCGTGTCTGCAGCATGAAGAGGCAGCCCTCCTGAACGGTGAACTCGAAGTCCTGCATGTCGCCAAAAGCGTGCTCGAGCTGCTGCCCGGCATCTGTGAGAGCCTGCCAGACCTCCGGCAGCACGGACGCCAGTTCGTCGTGACCGTTCGCACTGCGCCGACCCGAGACCACGTCTTCGCCCTGCGCGTTGAACAGGAAGTCCACCCACAGGGCCGGTTCGCCGCTGGCGGGGTCGCGGGTGAAGCCAACGCCGGCCCCCGATTGACCGCCAGCGTTGCCGAACACCATGCACTGAACCGTCACCGCCGTGCCGATGGCATCATTGATGTGGTTCAGGCGGCGGTATTCGCAAGCCTTGGCAGACTGCCAGGAACCGAACACCGCTTCGATCGCACCGGCGAGCTGATCCATTGGCCGCTGCGGAAACGGCCGCCCCGTGCGCTGTGCGTAGACCTCAAGAAAGCGCTGGGTCAGCGAGCGCAGGTCCGCAAAATCGAGCTCGCGCTCGTCGCGTCCATCGAACAGCGCCGCCGCGGCCTCGTCGAAGCACTGAGCCGGCAGGCCGGCCACGACCTCGCCGTAAGTCGCGACAAGACGTCGATAGGCATCCCAGACCAGGCGCGGATTGCCTGTCTGGCGCAGCAGGCCGCCGACGGTCGCGTCGCACAGCCCGATGTTTAGCAGCGTTTCCATCATCCCGGGCATCGAGACCGGTGCGCCGGAGCGCACCGACAGGAGCAAGGGGTGGCGCGCATCGCCCAGGGCCTTACCGGTTGATCGTTCGAGTGCCTGCAGACCTGCCCGCCACAGACCGGGACCCGCGGCCAGCGCACGCGCGTTCGGGTCCACGCAGTAGCGTGTGCCGAGCACGAACGCCGGAGGCACAGGCAGCGACAAGCGCGCCATGCGCAACAGGTTCCACGCTTTGAAGCCCATGCTCTGCGCCGATGCCTGGGCGGCGTTCGCGGCATCGTTCCCGCACCCGATCAGGTAGACCTCGGGAGGCAATACCGACTCCGCCGTCGCCTCGGGCCGCACCAGTGTCGGCCTCGCGACGCGCGGCGCAACCAGTGTCGACCGGCCCGGGTCCGTACTGCGCGGAAATGGAGTGTCCAGCGCTTCGCGTGGTTCGCAGGCCATCGTTGGCCGCGCTGCGCTGTGGCGGCCGTGCCGATGCGAGTTCATCCCCGCACCCCCGCCTTGTCGAAGGCAAGGTCACGCAATGCATAGGCGGCTGCCAGCAGACGG
>JADGRG010000239.1 GCA_017881145.1 Sandaracinaceae bacterium
CCCAAGCTGGGCCAATGGTGCGAGCCGGTCACCAGGATGTCGTTGCAGGAACGTGCGATAGCCCTCGGCTGCCTTCTCGTGCTCGGCGTGCGCTGCCAGGCCGTCAGCCTCGTGGAGCTCGGCTTCGGCGCGCGGGTCGTCGCTGGTCAGGTTGGGTAGGCGCCCGATCTCCGGGCCTCGGGCGGCGGCCGGACAACCTGCGAGTAGGCCAAAAATCACGACTGCGCCCACGCATATGCGTGCTGGCGCCAAGAACCGGCTCATCATGGCTTCGGCCTTTCTTCGTCAGGCACAGACGTGCCAAATGCCGGACCACTCGGCAACTAATTGTGGATAGGTCAAGAAAGCGACGCACCGGTCGGTGTAGGGTTGCGTGATGACCCGGCAGCTCGTGGTGCTTGAGACGCGCACTCTATCGCCGAGCGTGCAGGCGCTCGTCTTTGCCTGTGTCGATGGCGCGCCCCTCGGCCACGTCCCTGGCCAATGGGTCAACCTGCACGTGAACGTAGCGGATCGGGTCGAGAAACGTGCCTACTCCGTGGCGTCGTCACCAAACCCCGCGCATCCGGAGCGCTTCGAGATCGCCGTGACCCGCGTGGACGATGGCAGCGTGTCGTTGGCGCTGCATGCGCTCCGAGTCGGCGCCACCCTGACCATGGACGGGCCGCATGGTTTCTTCACCCGGGAGCGGCACGCAACGCCCGCTCTCTTCGTGGCGACCGGCACGGGCGTGTGCCCTCTGCGCGCCATGATCGAAGCGGAGCTCGGCGAGGTGACCGGGCCGAAGCTCGCGCTCCTTTTCGGTTGTCGGTCCGAAGCTGACCTGCTCTATCGCGAGCAATACGAGACGTGGCGCTCACACTCGCGCTTCACGCTGCACGTCACGCTCTCGCAGCCATCAGCGGCATGGCAGGGCCTGCGCGGCTACGTGCAGACCCATCTTGCCACGCTCATCGACCCCGCAGCCAAGCCCCACGTCTACGTGTGCGGCCTGTCACGCATGGTCAGCGAAGTGCGTCGCACGCTGAAGGACGAGCTCGGCTTCGCGCGCCAGCAGATCCACAGCGAACGCTACGATTGAGGTCTGCGCCGAGAGCCGACGCGGAGAGCCGACGCGGAGAGCCGACGCGGAGAGCCGACGCGGAGAGCCGACGCGGAGAGCCGTAGGCTGCTCCGCGGGTGCGTAACCGGCTGCTCTGCGGGGATGCATTCACTAGCGCTTGATGGTGTAGGAGAGACGTTCGCGCTTGCTGATCTGCGTGGTCGGGAACGGTCGTGAGCGGATCAGCGGTTCGATGCACGATTGCAGGTGCTCTGGCATCACGGAGACCATGAGGACCTGGCCATCTTCGATGACCAGCACCAGCCGCGCCTGGAAAGTCTCAGGCTTGGCTTTCTGCACGCAACTCTGCAGCTGTTGGCGCACCGGCAGCAACGTTTCCTTGATGATGTCGACCGTGATATGCGCGGGCTGCTGGCGCTTGGGCCCGCTGGCGGCTTCGAGCTTGGCCGCCTCCTGCTCTTCGGCCAGTCGCTGCGCGTCCTCGTTCTTCTCCGCCGCTTTGGTTTGGTCATCGAGCGCCGCGAGGGCGCGCTTGGCGCGGTCGCGTACCGTGCCTGTCCCGATGGTGTCGTCAGCCACGGCGACCAGGGTCTCGCGCGCGGCGGGACCTTGCAGCTTCACCAGCGCGTCTGGGATCAACTCGAGCGTGCGAGCTACGTACTCGTCCACTGGGTCCGCGTGATAGAAGCGCAAGAAGGTCGCGAGCGACGGTGCGGCCCCTGTGTCGCCGAGATCGGCAAGCGCGCTCACCACTGCGGGCAGGGTCTGGGGCGGGGTTGCGGGGTCGTTGAGGTGTGCGATGAGCAGCGGCACGGCCCGCTTCTCCTGCTGGGCGGCAGCGGCCTTGGCCAGGGCTCCGACGGGAGGTGCCGTCGTGCCTTCGAGGTAGGCAGCGTGTCGCTCCAGCGCAGCCAGCAGATGCTCGGTCCCGCTCTTGCGTTCCTGCAGCGCGGTGCACGCGGCTTTGCGCACGGGAGCCGTGGTGCGTTCGTCTTCGCAGAGACCCAAGAGGTTCGCCGTGGCCTTTTCATCGTCGAGCTTCGCGAGCAGCTCGACAGCCAGCAAGCGCATCGGCACTAGGCGCGCGTCCGCGTCCTGCGCTGCCGCCAATAGCTGCTTGCGCAGGGCGTCTGGATCGGGCGCGTTTCCACCATCGCCGCTCACCTGGGGACCGCCCGCGGTCGGAAGCTCCATGTCGACCGTCGGTTGGGCACCGTCCTCGAACCAGACTCGCTGGCCCGAGCGCGCCGCCAGGAAGCCGACGCCGCCATGGACGTCGGCGATCGCAAGGCCGTCGGGCTGCGCGCGTGCGCCCACCAGATCCCGGTCATGCGCATACACCCAATGCAACGACAAGTTGCCTGGATGGAGCGCGAACACGAAGCGGTAGAACATCAGGTAGAGGTTGCCGCCGGCCAGCTCGATGTGGTGTGCATCGCGGAGCGCGGGCAGCCACGTCATTCGGATGCGGTTTTGCGCGCTTTCCGGTGCAGCCATCGGCGTCGTCGCGTAGACGTCGCGCATGAAGAGCGGACGCCCCGGCAGGTCGTCCGTCGGCGCTGCCAGGTAGGCACCGGTCTGCAGCTTGCCCGAGACGATCTCCTGGGTGAGCTGGCCAACCCCGTGCTCACTGCCGAGAAACGCCTTGCCTTGTGCCACGAACGCGTGCCCCAGCACCGCGTCGTGGACGCGCAGCCGTGCGAATTCGTTCCCGTCGGCGATGGTCAGTGCGCTCAGGTACTGGCCGCTCCACGGCACTAACACCACCTTGCCGACCAGAGCGGCCGAGCCCGCCGAAGCATTGAGCTGGCGCTTCCAACGCACTGCTCCGCCCTGCATCAGGAGCACGTTCGACTTCGCATAGGTGCCTGCGCCCGTGGTCAGCACGAGCACCACGTTCTGCCCTTCGCCATCCGCACCGTTGAGCGTCATGCCGGCACTGTCGATGGAGAAGCGCGTCTGGCCGGTGGTCTGTTCACGGCCGACGACCTTGTTCGCCTCTTGGGTGACGACCACTTCGCCCGCCAGAAGTGGAGCGAAGCGTGTCTCGGAGGGAAGGCGCCAGAGCACATGCTTGGCTGCCAGGTCGTAGGCGTAGAGCTGTTTCGGCGCGGCCGTCACGCCGACAGCGATGGAGGCTTCCGTGCGCGGCGGAGCCGACTGCACTCGTTGCACGAGCAGAGCCAAGTCGTCCTCGACGTTGTCCGGATAGCGTGCGGAGAACGCGGCCGGCGTGGCAGCGCAAGCCGAGCACCAGGTAGCGCACGCCAGCATCAACGCCTGCAGTGCAGGCGCTGACCGAGTCGTGCGGTGAGCGGATGAAAACGTGGGCGTGTTGGTTCGGTGTATCACTTGGCAATCCCCTGCATCGCGCGCAGCGCTGCTCGACTGACCGCTGGCGAGAGCGACTCCCCTGCCGCGTGCAGCAGGTCTCCGAAGAAAGCCTTCGCTTCCGGGGTGCCGAGATCTTGCAGCTTGCCGAGCAGCGTCAGCTTGTCGCGCTCAGGCACGTCCTTGCGGCGCAGGATCTCCGAGAACGCCGGCCCGAGGTTGCGCAGCGGAATCTTGCCCAGGTAGGCAAGCAGACGTTCAGACTCGTGCGGCTTCAGGATCTTGCCAATCGCGGTCGATGCTTCCAAGTTGCCGCGGTCGAGTGCCCGAAAGAGCACCTCGACGGCACCTGCGGCCTTCAACTCGCCGAGCCCGGTCGCCGCGGCAGAGCGCACCTTGCTGTCTCCGTCGGAGAGGGCGGCACGCAGCACATCTTCGGCGCCGCTCGGGGCGACCGCTGCGATGGCCTCGATTGCGTGTACGCGAATCTCGGGACGGCGATGTGAGACCAACTCGAAGAGGACGGGGCCAGACTGTGGCTGCCCGAGCGCCATCAGCGTGAGGATTGCGGTCTCCAGCAGGTCGGGCGGCAGGCCGTCACGGATTCGCGCGACGAGCGGTGCCACGGCATCCGCGCCGCCAGCGAGCCCTAGACCCTGGATGCCTGCTTCGACCTTGTCGTGGTCACCCGAAGCCAGGAGCGTGACGCTCGCCGCGATCGGACTTTCCGCGAAGGCTCGGTGGGCCGAGGTAGAGCTTACGAGCAGGGCACAAGCGCATACCAGCCGGAGAATCTGCGTGTTTGTCTTCATGGGATCTCTCGTGCGCGCTCTGCTTGGCACTCGGCGTGAGGTTGCTCTCGGTGTGGGCTCGGAACGCGACGCGGCTCGCGTGTGAGTGCTGCGCTAGAAGGTCAGTGCCGCGCCCATGCCGAGCGGCGTCGGACCCGGCGCGAGTCGCGCGTGAACTGCCGCTGTTGGCGGCGCCGTCTCAGCGCGGTTCTTGCCGGCATCGACCACCAGTAGCGCTGTGCCGATGCCACCAGCGACGACTCCCACCAGCATCAAGACGGTAGAGACGACAGAAAGCGTCTTGCCGCTGTCGATGTCGCTCTGCGCGTTGAGCGCCGTGCAGACCCCGCCTTTGCACTCATCCGAGAGGGTGCTGTACTTGCCGTGGGCCATGATGCCGGTGACCAGCGACCCGACCAAGGCGGCTCCGCCCGTCCCGACCAGGATCCAGCCCGGCACTGCCAGGTGGCTCTTGTGCCCTTCCGGTGCACTCGCGGCGGCAGCAGGCTGCTGCGGTGGCTGAACGTAAGGTGCATTCTGCGCGGCGTAACCGGGCTGAGCTGGTTGCGCATTGGGAGCTGCTGCGCCGGGCGGGATATAGGGGCCGAGCGGTGCCGCTGGCTGCCCATAGGGCGCAACCCCTTGGGCGGGCTGGTTGGGCGCAGCCTGCGGCTGGGCTTGAACCCGTGCCCGCAGCTCCTGCAGCCGCTGGATGCGCTCTTCAAGCGTCTTGCGATCGGGCGAGTTGGTCACGAGCTGCAGATAGTGCTGGAGCTCGGCGATGGCTTGATCGAAGAGCAATGCTCGCTCGTAGGCCTGTGAGAGATTCAGCAGCAGTGCCGGGCGTCCGGAGAGCTGGAAGGCTTCTTGAAACTCGCGCGCTGCATCATCGTAGCGAGCCTGCTCGTAGTACGAGCGTCCGGACTCGAAGTGAGTGCGAGCGCGTTCGTCGTCCGAGACCTGTGCGGATACCTTGGCGGCGCTCAGCAGCGAGCAGAGCATGAGGGCGAGGATGATGCGCATGCGATCCTACCGATGGGCTGGGAAAGACAAGAACCCGGGTCGCAGCATAGCGCTAAGGCCGTGCGGAGAGTACCGAGGAATGAGGCCTTGAGACCTTACGCCGGGGAGGCTATGGCCGTGGCGATGGAACGAGCGCATACGATGCCTGGGCGATGGCTGCTGGCTGCTGTGCTGGCGGCGCTGGCGCTGGGTCGTGGTGTGGCCGCGCAGCTGGCGCCGAGCGGGGTCGATCCGCTGCTCTCGGCGGCGGACGGCGACCTGCTCGACTTAGCCGCTACAGCAGCGAAGCTCGGCGATGACGCAGTGCTCCTGCGGCTGCGACCCGAAGCAACGACCCAGGTGCGCTTGCTGGCGATCCGGGCCACGCCCTTTCTCCATGCGCCAGAGCGCGCCTTGCCTGGGCTTGCCGTGATTGCTGGCGGACGCGATCCGGATCTGGCTCCCGCCGCAGCGCGGCGAGCGTTTACCATCGCGCAAGAGCTGCAAAGCGAGGGCCTCGCCTCGCGCGAGATCCTGCCGGCCAGCTTGTCGGTCGCGCGCGCCATGTTGGTGCGGCTCGCTAGCTCTGCGTTGGTGCGCGCCGATATCAGTCTGTGGGCTGCCCAGGCCGCCCAGTTGCTCGGCGCGCTCGGTGTTCCGACAGCGCCCGCGAACTAGATAGAAACGCCCTGCCGGACCATCGACTCGTTTCATCTCTCGGGGTCTGCCCGCAGGGCTGGTGGAGAACTAAACAGAGACGCCTGGACCGCGCTCCATGCGTTCCTGTCTAGGCCGAGCGCTCTGCGCTATCCGCGATGACCTGTGCTGCTTGCCATCATTGGCTCGCCGCGGGCTGGGCTGCCAGCGCACTGGCCAGCGCATCGAACTCCTCGACACTCAACGTCTCGCCGCGTCGGATGCCGTCGATGGCGGCGGCCTCCAGGATCGCATGGGCGGTGGCTGCGCCCAGCGCCATCGTCAGCGCTTTGCGTAGCGTCTTGCGCCGGGATTGAAACGCGGCACGCACCACCTGCTCGAAGGCTCGGCTCGGCTCGGATCGCAGCGGTGTCTGTGGCGTGAGTAGTACGACCGAGCTGCCCACCTTGGGAGGCGGATGAAACGCGGTCCGGGGCAGGTGTAGAACCGTCTGCACATCGAAGATCTGGGTCGTGAAGACGGTGAGCGCGCCGTAGTCGGCGGTGTTGGGTGCCGCGACCAGACGATCGCGCACTTCCCGTTGCACCATCAGCACAGCCCGCGCCACCTGCTCATGTTGCGCCATCAGGTTGCGGAAGATGGCCCCGGTGATCGCGTAGGGCAGGTTACCGGCGACGGTCACGCGAGAGCCGGTGCTCGGCTGAAAGTGGCTGAGCTCGACTTGCTTGGCGTCGCCGCGCACGATCTCGATGTTCTGCGTGCCGCGGCTCGCGCATTCGGCCTCCAGCACCTGCAGCATGTCCGGATCACGCTCGACCGCGTGGACCCGAGCGCCGGTTTCGGCCAGGGCAAAAGTCAGCGTGCCGCAGCCGGCGCCCAGCTCGATCACCGAGTCACCCGGGCCAAGCTTGCAGGCATCCGTGATCGCCGCGATGGCCCGCTGTGACACCAGGAAGTTCTGCGAGAACGAGCGCTTGGGTGCGAACCCGTGGCGAGTCAACACGCGTCGCGGGTCTTCGAAGGTTGTGGTCATGCAAAGTGCCGGGCCCTCGCGCCACGCTGGCGTGTGCCCAGAGCGGGCCGATTTGGCGATGAAAGCAGAAGCGGGATGCCCAGCTTGGCGAGCAGGCTGCGAACTTCGCGCATGCGCCGCTCTTCGCCAAGGCCATAGACGCGCGCTAGGTCGGTGGTGAGCGCCGTGTCTCGGTGTGCGAGGGTGCTGCGCGCGTCCGGAAAGATGCAGGTGACCGCATGTTGCTGCACACGCAGCATGCGCAGCGTCTTGTGCAGCGCATCGAGCGAGAAGCCGCCGTCGAAGTCGCTGATCAGGAGAATCGAACGGGGAACGCGTGAGGTGCCCGCCGCTTCTTGTAGGGCGTTGGCGAGGCCTGCGCCCTTGGCTGCGCCCGGCGTCTGTGCGCGATAGCGCAGGGCGAGCCCGCGTCCACGGCAGAAGCGTCGCAAGATCTGCCCGCGTCGGTCGCTCGCTTTCACCTCGCTGGTGCGGTCGGATGGCTCACGTTCGGCGAGCAGAGCGGTCTCGGCATGCTGCACGAGCGCGTCGACATCGATCGTGCCATCGCAGGCGTAGTCGACTCCATCCTGTTGCCGGAGATAGCGGGCGACCATCGCGACCAGCTCCTCGTCATCGCACTCGGTGAGGTCTTGGTCGACGACCTCTGTCGTGGCTAGCAGCGCCTGTTGGATGGCGCTGAGATGGATCAGGCCTTCGCGCGCCCGGGCGTGCCTGACGATGCGGCCGTCCACGCAGAGCAGCCCGACGCGGTCGCCACGCGCGAGCGCGTCGCGTGCCAGGAGCGCAGCCAGCTCGATGCCGTGGTCGAGCTTGCGCGCTCCCGGTTCTCCGCCGCGCATCGTGCCGCTGACGTCGAGCACGATGTAGAGCGTCTCCTGCACTTCGGATTCGACCACCCGCACCATCAAGCGACCAGACTTGGCGCTGGCTTTCCAAGCGATGGTCTTCCAGGCATCTCCGGGTTGCAGCTCGCGCAGCTCACGCAGGTCCGTGCCCGTGCCAGCACGTCGACGCAGCGTCTGGCCGGCTTGCTGCGCGGCGAGGTTGGCGCTCGCGTGCGCTGGCGGCACGGTCTGCGCGCTGGCTCGCGGTAGAACCTGGACGCTGAGCGAGATGGGAAAGTAGAGCGGTGCGCGGAAGAGGTCGAGCGGCCCGGAGGCAGTCACCGAAAGCCCGTGGATAACCGCACGGCCTGCAGCGTCGGCGACAAGCGCGAAGCGAAAGTCGGTGCGAGCTCGCGCCCGAAGCATAACGCTGGCGAGCAGGCCGCGCGTGCAGCGCAGGTGTGCAGGCAGCGCCGGGGTGAGGTCGCAGAGCTGCAGCGTGCTGGTGCCGCGGTGGCGGAGCGACGCATGCACCTCGAACGTGGCTCCGACGACCACCGCACCGCGCGTCGCGCTCGGCTCCGAAGGCACGTGCCACAAGGCCAACTCCAGCCGCTCGGCCCGCAGACGCGCACCGATGGGTAGTGTCAGCGCCAGCGCCGAGCCGAGGCCCCAGAGCAGCGTGTTGGCCAGAACCACCGCCAGCGGAGAGCTCGTGACGATGCCCAACGCGAGCATGAGCAGCGCGGAAGCGAGCATGGTGAGAGCAGGTTTCGTGGGCAGCGGCAGCATGGGCGTGCGCTTGGGTCAGGTCCGGGCTTCGCGCCCGTAGCCGACCTTCTCCAACGCTTCGCGCACGATGTTCTCGCCCGACACGCCCTCCATCTGGGCTTCCGGCGTGAGCACCATGCGGTGCGCGAGCACCGGCTTGGCCAAGCGCTTCACGTCATCGGGCAGGACGAAAGCACGACCGGAAACCAGTGCCAGGGACTTCGAGGCTTGGATGAGCGAGAGCGACGCCCGCGGGGAAGCTCCCAGAAACGAAAGCGGGTGCTTGCGGGTGTAGTCGGAGATGCGGACCACGTAATCGAAGAGAGAGTCTTCGACGAACACCGCTCGAACCAGCTCCTGCCCAGCCAGGATCTCGCTGGGATGAAGGATACCGTGGACCTCAGGTGTGCCGGCAGTGAAGCGCTTGAGCATGGTCTCTTCGTCGCGCAGCGTCGGGTAGCCCATGCTCAAGCGCACCAGGAAGCGATCGATCTGGGCCTCGGGCAACGGGTAGGTGCCGGCTTGTTCGATTGGATTCTGCGTCGCGATCACGATGAACGGTGTGGGCAGTGGCCGGGTCTCGCCGTCGATCGTGGTCTGAAACTCCTGCATGGCTTCGAGCAACGCGCTCTGGGTCTTCGCCGGCGCGCGATTGATCTCGTCGCCGAGCACGACGTTCGCGAACACCGGTCCCTCGCGCAGCTGGAAGGTCCCGTTGCTCGGCGAGAGCACGTAGGTGCCGGTGATGTCTGCCGGCAGCAGGTCTGGAGTGAACTGGATGCGCTTGAACGCGCACCGCAGCGTGGAGGCGAATGTCTTCGCAAGTGTCGTCTTGGCGACTCCTGGCACGCCTTCCAGCAGCACGTGGCCTCGCGCAAAAAGGCTGACCAGCAAGAGCTCGGGGATGTCGGCTGCACCCACGAACACGCGAGCGACTTCGCGGCTGACCTCAGCGGCTCGCTCTGCGAACGCACGGACTCGATCATCGGTGAGGGAAGGGTCGGCCTGGGTCATGAGCGGATCTTCGCGTCGAGCTCTGCGAGGATACGCTCTCCGGTCGCGACCAGGCGTGAGAACTTCCGTCGCGACACGCGGAGTGCTCCTTGTTGCGAACGCCGTTGCATTTCTTCCAGCTCGACAAGTAGCGCCGCGGTGGCGTCGACGCTCGCGCTCTCGAGCTTCGCGTGGCGCAGCGCCCCGAGCACTTCGGTGCGTAGCGGTTGGCCTGGCAGTTTCAGGTCTGCGAGGAGTCGCGCTTCGAGCTCGAACTTGAAAGCGAGCAATGGGTCGGCGAGGTTCTTGGCGTGTGCGTGTGCCGCGACTCGACCGGCGAAGCCTGCCGGGCACGGCGGCGCTTGCAGGAAGAAGCGGCGGGCGTAGGCGCTGCGCCGCGGCAACGTGCTCAAGGCGCCAATCAGGAGCAAGAGAGCGAGAGCCGTGCTCAGCGCCATGACCGCCACGGGCGGCAGTCGAAGCTCGGCGATTCTGGCGAGTGCCAGGGAGAGCGCGCGCAGGGGATGCTCCGACCCGAGAGACTCCGCGCTCGCGAAGAGCTCCGCATC
>JADGRG010000240.1 GCA_017881145.1 Sandaracinaceae bacterium
ATCGCCAGGCCGAGGCCCGTGCCCTCGCCGGGCGGCTTGGTGGTGAAGAACGGAACGCTCACCTTCGAGAGGTTCTCTTTGGGAATGCCTGCGCCATGATCCTCGATCGCGATCCCCCACATGTAGCCGCGTCTCGAAGCCAGAATAGACACCTTCTGACCCCTCGCGCTGAAGTAGATCGCGTTCATGACGATGTTGGTCAGCGCCTTCCTCAGTTGGGCGCCTTCCGCGCGGACACGGACCTCACCCTTGGCCAGCGAGGACTCCACGCGCACACCAGCCTCCTCGCAGAGTGGTGTGATGCCCTGCAGACACGATGAGACTAGCTCGGCCGCATCCAGGTCGCTTGGGACAGCGGACTGCCGGCGAGAGTAGTCGCGTAGCCCCGTGACGACCTCGCTCACGCGACCGACTGCTTCGAGGATCGCGCCGTAGTACTCGGCCTTGCGATCGTCGGGCACCGTGCCTTCGCTCAGGGCTCTGGCGCACTGCATGATGCCGGAGAGGGGATTGTTGATCTCGTGCGCGATGCCCGCTGCGAGCACGGCGACCGAGCGGTGCTTTTCCTCGTCGATGAGCGTGGCTTGCTCGTCGACGAGTCGATGGTGGGCGGACGCGAGCTCGTCGTGCGCAGCGCGCAGCCCACGGCTGCGACGTGCCGCGTAATCGAAGAGATAGCCCACGACCGGTCCGTGCAGAGCTGCGATGCCGACTTGCAGCACGACCCGCCACGCATCGATGCGGAGGTGTCCGATCACAGCGAAGAGGGCGACGACACCGAGCATGATCGCGCCGGTTGCGATCCCGCCCCGGAGGCCGAAGCGCGCTGCATACATCGCGCTCCAGAGCGGCAATGCGAGAGTGAACGGACTCTTGCTTCCGCCCGACACCTGCAGGAGCACCACGAGAAACGCGAGGTCGGAGAGACCTGCGACGACGTAGAACGTGTCCTTGCTCTTGGTGCGAAGGATTCCGGCCCCGGCGAGGTACATCATCAGGCAGTAAGGGACGAACACGCCGAAAGCAGCCAGCACGGCGTCTTTCGTCGCTGAGGGCGGCAGCACGAGAAACGCCCATGCGCAGCCGCCTACGAGCGCAGAGCCTCGCAGCAGCGCATAGAGCACATCCACTGAATCGACGAGCCCGCCGCTGACGGTGGTGGCTTGCCTGCGACCGAGCTCTCCCGCCTGCATCATCGCCTGCCAGTGTAGTACCCCTCAGCGATGAAACACGCCTTTGCCCTCCGGTTACCGGTCGGTAACGAAAATGCGCTTATGCGAGGCACCAATCGGTAACGCTGCACAAGGGTCGAGTGCCCTCTATTGCCTCATGTGGGGCGTAACGAACCAGTCGAGGCCATGCGTCTAGCCGCGTCGACGTCAAGAAACGCTCTGGCACGGCGCTTGCGAGCAGCGGGTTCCGAGCCGTCGCAAGAACGCGGATTCGCAGGCGAGTTCCGACACGCGCCGCAACCCAGCGGGCTGGCGGGATTCGGAGGTGTGTGCATGGTCCGGTTCGAAAACGAGTCCCAATACGCGCTGCAGCGCAGGAGAACACCAATGCATCGAGTCGACCGAAACGCGAGATGGTCCGCTGCTTCCACTGCTGCTGCGTGCGCGCTCTTTGTAGGGCTCGTGCTCGTCGCGGGAAAGGCGCACGCAGTGCCGGCGTTCGCGCGTCAATACGGGACGAGCTGCCAGACCTGTCACACGGTCTATCCGGTGCTGACGCCATTCGGCGAGGCGTTCCGCAGGAACGGCTACCGCTTCCCGGGCACCAACAGTGATTCGCTGCGCCAAGAGCCCACCTCGCTGGGTGCGGATACGTCCAAGCGTACGTTCCCCAACTCCGTGTACCCCGCGACGGTGCCGAGCGGAGTGCCGCTCGCGTTCGGCATCAACGGGCAGGCGGTCCTCCATCCAGACGGCAAGTCCGGTGGAGCGCAGAAAGACAATAAGACAGCCTTCACCCTCAACGATCTCACGGCCGAGGCGCACCTGTGGGCCGCCGGACCCATCGACGATCAGATCACCTATTACGCGGAGCTTACGGTCGACGACAGCGGCATCGCGTTCGAGCGCGGCGAGTTTCACTTCGGTGACCTCTTCGGTCCGCAGCACTGGTTCAACCTCACCGCCGGACGACATCCCCCGACGTTGTCGAGCTTCGGCATTCACTCCAGTTACATGGCGGACACACGCTGGCTGAGCACGTCGGTCACCGAGCTCTATGGCGCCGATGGTGGCAAGTGGGACCTCTGGGGCAACTACAACGGCGTCGAGATGAACGGCGTGATCGCCGGGCGGTTCAACTATGCGATCGGTCTCGACGCCGGCTCCAACATCGACGTCCGCAACACTCAAGACGTCTATGCCATGGTCGGTTTCAAGCTCGGCGGTATGCGCCTGGACGGAGAGGCCGGAGGTGCTGCGCCCGAGGGCGGCCGTCCGTGGGCGGAGACTGCACTGACCGTCGATCTCTTCGTGCAGCGCGGCGTCTCGCGCTTCCACAACCCGGTCGGGACGGCCGTCGTCGCGCCCGGCGCGACAGATCCCGGTAGCGCGTATGCAGACCAGGTGTTGACCTTCGGCGGAAGCCTGCGCGGGCAGTGGGGTTCGCTGACGTTGGATGCCGGCGCACGCACCGAGCACCACGATCAAGCGCTCTTCGATGGTACGGGCGCCGACATGTTCGTGCAGTGGGACGAGCTCTCGTGGGTCGCCTTGCCATGGCTCGTGCCAGCGCTGCGCTTCGAGTATCTGCGGCTCTCGCCGACGGGGGGACAGATCGTCAGCGACTATCGCATCACGCCCGGAATCGCTGCTCTGGTCCGACCCAACGTCAAGCTCATCCTGGCTGGTTGGTTCGAGGGAGCGCATGGCGCACCGGTTGCAGGCTGGGGCCCGGCCGGTGGGATGGCGATCCCTTCGTCCACCGGTAGCGGCGTGGTCGGCGTGGAGAACGAAGGCGTCGGACTGACCTTCGCCTTTGCATTCTGAGTCAGTGTCTCGCTCGCGTGAGTTTCGAGCAGACGGTGCACACCGTCATGGACCAGGAGAGATCGCGTTGACTCAACATCGTTCGACACGACGGAGGCCAAACGTCCTCGCGCTGCCTAGCGCGCAGGCCGGTGGCGTGCGCTCGGACGAACGCACCATGATCTGGCACGGCGCTGCGCTGTGCCTAAGGAGAAGAAATCATGTTATCGAAATCAGGGACACGCGCGCTCATCAGCATCATCACGGTCGTATCGCTGACCGCCGTCTCGCTCGTCGCGAGGGCCCAGGGGAAGATCACAGGCACGGTGACGCATCCGCGAGGGACCGAGAACGTTGTCGTATTCGTGACGCAGGCCCCGGGGAAGTTCCCGGCGCCGACAGCGCACGCTTCGATGGACCAGAAGAAGATGCGCTTCACTCCCTTCGTTCTGCCGATCCTCGTGGGCACGACCGTCGACTTTCAGAACCACGACTCGGTCGCCCACAACGTGTTCTCTCCCGACGCCGAAGCCTACAACCTCGGTACCTGGCAACCGGGACAGTCGCACTCTCACCTCTTCAACAAACTCGGTGTCTACGCGCAAGCCTGCTCGCTGCATCCGGAGATGGAGGCCTACATCCTGGTCTTGCAGAACCCGTACTTTGCGGTCACCGCAGCCAACGGAAGCTTCACGCTCCCGAACCTGCCCGACGGCAGCTACGAAGTGCAGGTCTGGGGCAAGAAGGTGTCGAGCGCCGACAAGAAGAAGAAGTTCCCGCTCAAGGTAGAGCACGGCTCGGCAACGCTGAAGATCGCTTTCTAACCGCACCGTGGCGACTTTGGCGCGCGGCGCGCGGCGCAGCTGGGTTGCTCGCCGCGCTCTGCTTGCTCTTCGCTGGTACTGCCTGCAAGTCAGCAACGGCCCAGCCTGCACTTACGGATGCAGGTGCACCTGCAAGTGCGCAACCAACGCAGCCCTCGATCCCCTTCGATCACTCCTTGCACGCGGGACGCAATGCGATCCCGTGTCTCGCGTGCCATACGTCTGCGGACAAGTCGCCGGTCGCGGGGATTCCCTCGCTGCGGCGCTGTATGGGCTGCCACCGTTACGTGGCCAGCGATACGAAGCCCATTCAGGCTTTGGCGCAGATGTTCCAAGACGGACAAGCCCCTTCGTGGCCGCGCGTCTACGACCTGCCGGACCACGTCTACTTCTCCCATCGCATGCACATCCGAGCGGGACTCGATTGCGCCAAGTGCCACGGGAATGTTGCAGCGATGTCCAAGGTCGCTCGCGTCAGCCCGATGAAGATGGGCTGGTGCATGACCTGTCACAAGGAGCGGGGCGCATCGACGGAATGCGTCACGTGCCACAAGTGAGGTGATGAGATGAGCTCAGACATTCCGTCGGTCTCGCGTAGGCGCTTTCTCACGATTGCGGCGGGCGGCACGGCCACTCTCCTCGGCTGCGGCGAGACCGTGGCCCGGCACGTGGTTCCCTGGATCTCTCCACCGCCGGACGCCATACCGGGCTTGTCTCAGTTCTACCGGACGGTCTGCCGCGAGTGCTCGGCTGGTTGCGGTATGACCGCTCGCAGCCGCGAAGGTCACATCGTCAAGCTGGAGGGCAACCCCGACCATCCGATCGGGCGTGGCGCGCTCTGTGTACGCGGCCAAGCCGCTATCGAAGGCCTCTACGATCCCGAGCGCCTGAGTGCTCCATCCATGCGAGAACATGCAGGCGAGCCCGGTAAGCAGCTCACTTGGGACGCGGCCCAGGGCGCGCTCACAGACGCGCTGCGCAAAGCGTTGGCCGCGAAGCGACCGGTGTTCGTGCTCTCTCGGCCCGAGCCTGGAGCGGTGGGCGAGCTCTTCGATGCTTGGCTCGCAGCGCTAGGTCAACCGGCCGGCCAGCGAGTGACCTTCGACCCATCCGAGCCGACCTGGATCAGGGCGGGTGCGAGCGCCACCTTCGGCACTGCGACGCAGCCGTCTTACGACATCGCGGCTGCGAAGCTGGTGCTCTCGATCGGCGCCGACTTCCTCGAAGACTGGGGCTCGCCCGTGGAGCATGCGCGAGCCCTCTCCGAGCTGCGAGCCAAAGCCAAGGGCGGTGATCGTCGCTTCGTCTATGTCGGACCGCGTCTCTCGCTCACGGCTGCAGCTGCTGACGATTGGCTCTCGGTCCGACCGGGCACCGAGATTCAGCTGGTGCTTGGGTTGGCGCGCATCGCGCTCACTTCCGGCGGCGCTGGCGTTTCCGCGCTTCCCGCAGCGACCGTCGCGAAGCTCACCCAAGCGCTCTCGCATTACGAGCCCGCAGCGGTTGCAGAGCACACCGGCCTCAGCGCGAGCACGATCCATCGTCTGGGCGAGCAGCTGGTGCACGCGCGACCGAGCCTGGTGCTCGGGCCGGGCCGAGTCGTGGCGGGTCGCAACGCGATTCAGCTCGCGCGTTCGATCCAGGTTCTCAACGTGCTGACAGGCGCAGTGGGCCAGACTCTTCGCTGGGCTCCGCCTCCGGAGCCGAACGCTGCTGCGAGCGCGCGCGATATCAACCACTTCATCGAAACCGCGCGGGCCGGTCGAGTCGGCGTGCTCATCGTGCACCACGCTGACCCGCTGCGTTTCGGAGCGGCGTCAGACGCATTCTCGAAGGCGCTCGAGAACGTGGACTACGTTGCAGTGTTCACCAATGGCATGGGCGAGCTCGCGCAACGGGCAAACCTCGTGTTGCCCGATCACCACTTCCTCGAGAGCTGGTCGACTGTCTCGCCGCGCCCCGGCGTTCAGGGGATCCAACAGCCGACGATGTCTCCTCTGCTTGCCACGCGCGCTGCCGCCGACGTGCTCGTCGAGGTCGCGCGCCAGCTGGAGCGCACCGACGGGCTTCCGAGTGGCACCTTCACCGAGAAGCTCCGCGACGCATTCACGCCGGCCGATCTCCAGCGGGGAGGCATCTTCGCAGCGCACGCCGAGCATCAGGTTGCGCTCGGCGACGATCCGCTCGGCTTTGCGCTCGAGAGCGAACGCATCGACGGACCACAGAGCGGACCGGTTCTGGTGCTGACGCCATCGCTACGACATCCCGACGACGGCCGCGCGCCCGGCGCCCTCTTGAACGAGATGTCCGATCCGGTGACCGGGATTTCGTGGAGCGGCTGGGTCGAGCTGCATCCGGCGACCGCCGCAGCGCTCGGCGTAGCCAGTGAAGACATCGTGCGCATCGAGCTAGCGGGACGTCACATCGAGCTACCAGTGTATGAGCAGAAAGGTCTGCGGCAAGATGTCGTCGCGGTGGGTGCGCCTTTCGCCTTCGGTCTGCTTGGCAGCGGAGCCGACCCGGCGCTCGGGCTGCTCTCTCATGTTGCGATCCACAAGACAGGTCGTAGCGTGGTGCTCCCACCAGGTCACGGCAGCGATCTGCAGGCGGGGAGAGGGCTCGCGCTCACGGAGGCCGAGCTCGCAGTGCAGCGCGGAGACGAGCACAAGCCGATCTCCATGTATCCGGATCATCCGCACCCGACGCACCGTTGGGGCCTCGCTGTCGATCTCGATCTCTGCAACGGCTGCGTTGCATGCGTCGCCGCTTGCCAAGTCGAGAACAACAGCCCTGTCGTCGGTCCGAAAGAAGCAGCGCGCGGTCGCACCATGAACTGGATCCGGATCGAGCGCTTCGTCGAAGGCTCGCCAGCGCATCCCGATCCACGATTCCTGCCGATGATGTGCCAGCACTGCGACAACGCCCCGTGCGAGGCCGTTTGTCCTGTCTATGCCACCTATCACACCAATGAAGGGCTCAACGCGCAGATCTACAACCGTTGCGTCGGAACTCGATACTGCGAGAACAACTGTCCATACCAGGCACGCCGCTTCAACTGGTATGACAACCCGCATCTAGCGCCGACCAACCTTGCGCTCAACCCCGACGTCTCGGTCCGCGAGCGAGGCGTGACGGAGAAGTGCACGTTCTGTGTGCAGCGCATCCGCGAAGTGAAGGAACAAGCCAAGCTCGACGGGCGGCCGGTGCGCGACGGCGAAGTCACGCCGGCGTGCGTCCAGACCTGCGCTCCCAGCGCGCTCGTGTTCGGCGATCTGCACGACCCCGAATCGCGGGTGTCGAAGCTGGCTAGCGACGAGCGTGCCTATCACGTGCTCGGACACCTGAACACGAAGCCGGGCGTCACGTATCTCGCGCGCCGCCGAAGGGAGACCACGTGATGAGCTCTTCGACCCTGGCAGCGACGATCGATCGGGACATGCAAGCGTCGATTACGCGCACCAGCTGGCGATTCTGGCTGGGTCTTTGCGTTGCGGCTGGCTTTGCAGCCCTCGGGGGCTGGTCGTGGTCGCAGATCCTGCAGGTTGGGTTTGGTTTGACCGGCCTCGATACGCCCGTGATGTGGGGCTCACTCATCACCAACTTCGTCTTCTTCATCGGTGTTAGTCACGCGGGCACGCTGGTCTCTGCGATCCTCTTCTTCGCGCGCTCACCGATCCGCGCCGGCATCGGCCGCTCCGCCGAAGCGATGACCGTGATCGCCATCATGACCGCGGGGCTCTTCCCCATCATTCATCTCGGGCGTGCCTGGCTCGCCTTCTGGCTCTTGCCCTACCCGAATGAGCGGCAGATTTGGCCGAACTTCCACTCGCCGCTGGTCTGGGACGTCTTCGCGATCACTTCATACGTCACGACCAGCGCGCTCTTCCTCTACATGGGCCTCTTGCCCGACCTCGGTTCTCTGGGTCGGCGTCTGGGTGGCGTGCGCGGCTGGCTCTTTCGCTCGCTTTCTCTGGGATTCTCGGGCACCGACGGTGAGTGGGCGCTCTACGAAAAGGCGTATCCGATCTTCGCTGGTGTGGTGGTTCCGCTCGCGGTGTCGGTGCACAGCGTCGTGTCCTGGGACTTCGCGATGAGCATCACGCCGGGCTGGCACTCGACGATCTTCGCTCCCTACTTCGTGGCTGGAGCGATCTTCTCGGGCGTTGCGATGGCCATCATTCTGCTGGCCGGTTTGCGACGCGCCTACAAGCTGCAAGCTTACATAACCGAGAAACACTTCGACATCCTGGCGCGACTGATGCTGGCGATGTCCATGATCATGACGCTGGTGTATGTGACGGAGGTCTTTCTTTCCGTGTTTCACGGTGAGCGTGCCGAGAAGGATCTCTACGTCTGGCGGATGGTTGGGTCGGCAGCCCCGATCTTCTGGTCGGTGATCTTCTGCAACTCGATTGCGCCGCTCTTGTGTTTCTCACGCCGCTTCCGGGTCGACCTGCGCTTCCTGCTCGTGATCGCGGTGCTCGTGTCCTTCGGGATGTGGATGGAGCGCTACATGATCGTCGTCACCAGTCTCTCGCACGGCTACGACCCTGCGCAGTGGGGGCACTACTTCCCGTCCAAGTACGAGCTAGCGATCACTGCAGGCGCGTTCGGCTGGTTCACGATGCTCTTCATGATCTTCGTGAAGGTCTTTCCGAGCATCTCCATCTCCGAAACGAAACAAGCGCAGCACGCGCTCACTTCACCCGAAGCGAGCCACGGTGCGTCGGCCGAACACTCCTCGCTGGAGGCTTCGCGAGCCACAGGAGAGTCGCAGGCCTGAGCCCATCATGGCCCTTTACGACGATCCGGACGTCGCGGCGCAGGCCGTGCGCAAGCTGCATGCCCGTGGCGTCTCCGACGTTCGGCTGACCAGCCCAGCGCCTTATCCGGTTGTCGAGGAGACGAGCCATCCACTCGGCGTACGACAGCTCGGTTGGTTGGCTCTCGGTGGCGGGTTGCTCGGACTCTGCACTGCGATCGGTCTGGTGAGCTACGGATCTCTCGCCGAGCCGCTGGTCGTGAGCGGCAAGCCCGTGCTCGCCTGGCCAGCGTTCTCGGTCATCATGTTCGAGCTCACGATGCTGGGCGCGGGGCTCACCAACTTCCTCGCAGTGATCTTCTTCTCGGCTCTGGCTCGCCGCGGCGTCGGGAAGAAGGCGCGGCAAGTGGCGGCAGAGGGTCACATCGCACTCTTGGTGCCGCTAGCAAAGCGCTCCCCAAGCGAGGTGGCAGAGATCCGTCGCTTGCTCTCAGACGCATTCGAGGTATCGCCATGAGTCGATACCGCATTGTGCTCGCCGTGCTCTGTGTCGCACTCTCTGCTTCGTGCAGCGGCAAGTGGCCGGCGAGCATGGCTGTGCAGCCGTCGGTCGGACCACTCGAAGGCCCGCGCAAGGCGCCCGAGGGTTCGGTAGCAGTCGGCACCGTCGACATCGTCGAGGCGCGTGATGACCTCGAGGACGCCACCAATCCTTTCCCGGTCGATGCTCGTGCCGAGGCCAACGGCGCTCGTCTCTTTCGCCTCTACTGCATCGCCTGTCACGGTCCTGAAGCACGAGGCGATGGAAAGGTCTCCGACAAGATGCCGCCGGCGCCGGACCTCCGGCATCAGTCGATCTGTCGCCGCACAGACGGCTTCATCTACGGGACGATCACCCTCGGTGGCAAAGCCATGCCGTCGCTTCGTGAAGGCACGACCTCACACGATCGCTGGGATCTGGTTTCGTTCGTGAGGAGCATTCAGCGCGAGGGATGCACCGGCAGCACGAGTGGAATGGCACCGGAAGGTGAGGCCGGCCCAGGTGCCGCTCAGGCAGCGGGGGCAGAACCGCCCACGCCCGAGGGGAAGGACACGAAGCCATGAAGCGCTGGTGGAACGAGACGGAGCTGGTGATCGGGCGGACCGGCAGCGCTGCGTGCCTCGCTGCAGTCGTGGTCGGGCTCATCGCGCTTGGCTGGGGAGCGTTGGGCGCGAATGCGTCGGGTGTATTCGGAGCGTTGATCGCCAGCTGGCTCTTTTTTGCTGGTGTGGCGATGGGTGCCGCCGCGTTCCGAGCGTTGCTCTCCGTCATGCATGCGCGCTGGGCGATCCCCTTGGATCCGGCGGTCGCTCGTGCCACCCGATTCGTGCCGGTGGCTGCCGTGGTGCTTGCGATCATCGTGGCCGGATTCCGCGCCTGGGCACCCTGGGTTCATCACGTGAACGCTTCGCGAGCGTTTTGGTTGAACGCTCCCTTCTTCTCGATCCGCGAGCTCGTCGCCACGGCGGCACTCTTCGGCATGGCTCACTACGGGTTTCGCTTCGCACGTGACAAGAGCTCGAATGGCGACGGCCCGATCGCCTTCGCGGTCGGCTTCTGCGTGGTCTTCGCCGTGGTGCTCTCGATCTGGGCGGTCGACTTCGTGCTCGGCGTAGACCACGAGTGGGTGAGCTCGCTGATCGGACCGCACCTCTTCGTCGGAGCGCTCTACTCCGGCATCGCGCTGGTGACGCTGCTCTCGCTCGCATCGGGTGGCGTCGGTGAGTTCCAGCGCAGCGCTCTCTCGAAGTTGTTCGTCGCGTTCTCGATTCTGTGGATCTATCTCTTCTGGTCGCAGTACCTGCCGATCTGGTACGGAAATCTGCCTGACGAGATCGGCTACGTTCTGGTACGCAGCGCGGATCCCTGGAAGACGTTGTATCTTGTCGTCGTGTCCATGATCTTCATCGCACCCTTCGTCTTGCTGCTCAATCCGTGGAGCCGGCGCTCGCGGAAGGTGCTGGGCGCGGTAGCCGTCGTGGTGCTCGGTGGGCTGTGGCTCGAACGCCTCGTGCTGGTCATGCCGTCCTTGCACGTGGTGGGCACGGGGATGGTCGACCTTCGCGAGCTCTTCGTCGCGGCAGGCGTGCTCGGTGCGTTCGTTCTCGCCGTCGGGCGATCGCAGCGAGTGGCTGCGTGAACACGCCCCCTCCCGCGTCGCAAGCAGCCGCAGGGCTTGCGAGCGGCGGGCAGGCGCTTGCGAGCTGGTGGAAAGGCAAGGCACCTGCGCTGGCGGAACATCTTCGCTCGGCCGTGCCCTGTCGCGCAGCCTGCCCGGTCGACACCAACGCTGGTGGTTACGTTGGGCTGATCGCGCAAGGCCTCTACGACGAGGCCTATTCGCTCCTGCGGCGCACCAATCCGTTCGCGTCGGTCTGCGGTCGCGTCTGTGCGCACCCTTGCGAGCCGGCTTGCCGCCGCGCCCTCACCGACGCACCGATCCAGATCCGCGCCCTCAAACGCTTCGTGAATGAACGTCGGGGTGTCGAGAGCGGTCGTTCGTTCGAGGAGATCCGTAAGGTGATCACAGCGCCCCGGCCGCCGACTAAAGAGCCTGGGAACGTGGCGATCATCGGGGCTGGTCCGGCCGGGCTCTGCTGCGCTCACGACCTCGCGCTGATGGGTCACCGCGTGACCGTCTACGACGCGGCGCCCGTCGCTGGCGGGATGATGCGGCTCGGCATTCCCGAACATCGCTTGCCGCGCGCCGTGCTCCAAGCCGAGATCGATTTCATCGAGTTTCTCGGGGTCGAGCTGCGTTTGGGCGTGGAGATCGGTCGCGATCTGCTCTTCGCCGACCTGGTCGCGAAGCACGATGCCGTCTTCGTGGCGGTGGGATGTCGCAAAGACGCGCAGCTCGGGATCGCGGGCTCGGAGCTCGACGGTGTGCTCACAGCGGTGAACTTTCTCGCGCACGTCAACATCGGCATACCGATCGAAGTCGGAGAGCGAGTGGTGGTGATCGGAGGAGGCAACGCGGCGTACGACGTCGCACGCACCGCCCGCCGCTTCGGTGAGGTCGCAGCCGGTGAGCGCGAACAGCATCAGCTTGCGTTCGAGACTGCCATGGTCGCTGCCCGCATCCTCGGTCGCCGAGTCACGATGGTGACGCTCGAATCGCGCGCCAACATGCCAGCCGATGCACGCGTGATCGAGGAGGGTGTTCAAGAGGGCATCCACCTCGTCAATGAACGTGCCCCGACGGCGATCCTTGCCGAGGGAGGCCGCGTGCGTGCGCTCCGGACGCTAGCGGTGCGTCGCCGCTTCGACGATGCAGGGCACTTTTCGCCCGAGCTATTGCCCGGCACCGAGGAGGAGTATCCCTGCGATACCGTGATCACGGCCATCGGACAGGTCGCGGATATCTCGTTCCTCGGCAAGGACCACGGCCTGGACGTCACCCTGCAGAACACGCTCAGAGTGGATCCGGCCACGCTTGCCACCAGTCGAGCTGGCGTATTCGCTGGTGGAGATATCGCCTTCGGCCCGCGCATCGTGATCGAAGCCGTAGCGGACGGGCGCCGCGCCGCGCGCTCGATCGACACGCTGATCACGGGCCGCCGCGATGCCCCAACCTCGATCCGGTTCCGAAAGTTCTCGACCTTCGGCTACGAGCATCCTTTCGCGCGGGGCGACTACGAAACGCTGCCACCCCGAGACTTGGAGCTGATTCCCGTCGAGAGCCGCACGCAGCGAGCCGAGGTCGAGGCCGTCCTGCGCGAGGAGGCCGCGCGCGCCGAGAGCAGTCGATGCCTGCACTGTTGGGTCGAACCGGTGTTCCGCTCCGCGCCCTCACTGGGCAGTGAATGCATCCAATGTGGTGGATGCGTTGACGTATGCCCGGCGGAGTCCCTCAAGCTCGTCCAGCTGGCGAGCACAGAAGGGCAGCCGAGGAGGGTGGCGTTGACGATGGATGACTCTACGTGCATTCGTTGTGGTCTGTGCGCTCGCAGATGCCCGACTGCAGTCATCACGATGGGCGCGTTCTACGTCGACACAGAGGAAGACCTGGTGCGCTTGGCGGATCAGGCATTCTGAAGGGGAGCGCATGCCGTTGATCGACGATCTCGAAGTGTCTGCGTCTCGCGAGGAGCTTGAGCGGCGCCGATTCCTGGGCTTGCTCGGTTCGGGCGCGCTCGGGCTCGCCGGGCTGGGGACGCTCATCGCAGGGGTCCGTTACCTGGAGCCCGACGTGCTCTACGAAGAGGACGAGCGCTTCACGGTCGGGCGACCGGAAACCATTCCCGTGGGGACGTTGTTGGTCGCGAGAACGCGCAAGGTGTACGTGGTCCACGGGCCGCGAGGGTTCTACGCGATCAGTGCGGTCTGCTCGCACTTCGGCTGCGTGACGCGCCACACGCCCGGTCAAGCTCGAATCACCTGCCCGTGCCACGGGAGCTCGTTCGACCTCACCGGCAACGTCATCAGCGGGCCCGCTCCGAGTGGCCTCGTACATCTCAAGCTCACCTTGGAGCACGGTCTGCTCATCGCCGACGCGAGCTGCCCAGTTCCCTCAGACACCGTGCTCGAGGTCTAGCCTTGCAGCGAATCATGCGAGCTCTCACCAACACCCGGGTCTTCCGCTCGGTCTTCCGGCACGGATTCCCGAGCTCGAATCGGAACCGGTCGCTGGTGGTGTTCTCGAGCTTCTTTCTTCACTTTCACCCAGTGAAGGTGCGGCTGCGCGCGATTCGTTTCACCAGGACGTTCTACCTGGGAGGGCTCTGCGTCGCGTGCTTCTTCATCCTGACGGTGAGTGGGATCTTCCTGATGTTCTACTACCGCCCTGCGGTCCCCCACGCCTACCACGACATGAAGGACCTCGTGTTCGTGGTGTCTTCGGGAACGTTTCTGCGGAACTTGCATCGCTTCACCGCGCACATGATGGTCGCGCTTGCGTTGCTCCACATGGCGTGGACCTTTCTTCGAGGCGCGTACCGGCCCCCGCGCGAGTTCAACTGGGTGATCGGCGTCGGACTGCTCGTCGTCACCGTGCTGCTCTCCTACACGGGGTATCTGCTTCCCTGGGACCAGCTTGCCTATTGGGCCGTCACCGTGGGAACGAACTTGGTCGCAGCCACGCCCCTGGTCGGCCAGAAGATCAAGCTCCTGCTGCTTGGCGGTCATGCGATCAACGACAACGCCTTGTTGCGCTTCTACGTGTTGCACTGCGTGGTGCTGCCGATGGTGCTGGTGCTCGGCATCGGGTTGCACGTCTGGCGCGTCCGCAAGGACGGCGGGATCCACCTGCCGCCCGAGGTGAGAACGCTCGCGCCAGGTGCGACCGAAGCGATGGCCACAACTTCCAAGGAAGCAGCCCAGTGAGGGAAAGAGATGAAGAGCTCGGGTCGCAGGAAGCGGCGAGAGCCGGGGCCGATTCGGCACGCGTCGTGGTGGTCGACTTCGCTGCGCCGGAACTGGCGGGCGACCTGAGCGATGAGCCGATGGTGATGACCTTTCCGCACCTGCTGGTGCGCGAGTTGGTGGCCTTCCTGGCTCTCTCGCTCTTCCTCGTGCTGGTCTCACTCTTCTTCGATGCGCCGCTCGACGCGATCGCCGATCCAACGCGTACGCCAAACCCTGCCAAGGCCCCGTGGTACTTCCTCGGTCTGCAGGAGCTTCTGCACTACTACCCGCCGGTGGTCGCCGGAGTCCTGCTTCCCGGCCTGCTGATCATTGCGCTTGCGGTCATCCCGTACTTCCAGGTGAACGTCGAGCGACCGTCGCTCTGGGAGTCGGCACCGCTGCGCCGCCTCGGCTTGCTCTGGCTGGCGATCTCTGCGCTGAGCACCGTGTTCTGCTTCGCCAGTGCGCTGCCGGTTTGGTCGATCGTCGTCCCGCTGTGGATGGTCGGCGTGGCCATGAGCACCGGGGCGCTGCCATGGCGCGGTGGCAGAGTCGCGCTCTGGCTGCGCACGCGGAGCCTGCCCTTCTGGATCTTCCTCTGGTTTCTCGTGTCAGCGACGACGCTGACCGCGACCGGGTTCTTCTTCCGTGGTCCAGGCTGGGCCTTCACCATTCCCTGGCGCGATGGGATCTACTGATGACGAGTGACGCTGCCAAACGGGCCGCCAATGTCGGCATCGTCCGGCTCCTGGCCGCATTTGCGGCGCTCTCGGTCCTGCTCCTTCTCGCGCTCGCGATCGTTCCGACGCGCTCTCACTTCACCGAGTGGCGCGCTGCGCAACAACGTTACAACCAGCTCGCGCGCCGCTCGGGAGCTCCTCCCATCGAGCTGCGCATACGCCAGATCTTGCGGCCATCCCTCGACGTCGTGGATCGTTGCGGGAGCTGCCATCTCGGCGCGGCGGGTGTCGCACCGGTGGAGGGAGACCGGCTCTTCGCTGCGCATCCACCCGTCGCACATGACCCGACTGTGTTTGGATGTACCGTGTGTCATGGCGGCCAAGGTCGCGCTACAACGCAGCGTGATGCGCACGGCGACGTGCCTCACTGGGATGAGCCTCTGATCCCACGGCCACACTTCGAGGCCGGGTGCGGCGTCTGCCACTCCCACCTCCAACTGCCGGATGGTGAGCTTGCTGCGCAGGGTCGTGCTCTCTTCGCAACGCGCGGCTGTGATCGCTGCCACGCGGTCGACGGGCACGACGGTGACCACAAGCTCGATCTCTCGCGGGTGGGCCTGCGCGGCTACGATCGAGACTGGTATCGCGCGCACTTGCAGGCTGCAGAGTTGGCGAGCGGCCCGCGCTGGACCTTGGCCCCGATGCTGGCGGTCGCCGCCGATGGCCCGGCGTTTGCGGCGTATCTGCAGACGCTGGTCGGTGCTCCACGCTTGATGGCCGGCAAGATGCTCGCGGATCGCCTGGGCTGCCGCGGCTGCCATCGCATCAACGGCGTCGGCGGCGACGACGGCCCCGATCTCTCTGACCTCGGCGGACGGCGCGTGTCCGAAATCGACTGGAGCCGCGTGCGTGGCGCGCACACGTTAGAGAGCTGGCTGCACGACCTCCTCACAGATCCGTCTCGCCTGAACCTCCAGAGTCGGATGCCGCGTCCTGACGTGAGCGCAGAGGAGATCGACGTGCTCTCGACCTACCTCTTGTCGCTGCGGACGCGCGAGATACCGGTAGCGTATTGGCCGCGCGATCGCGTGCGCGGCATGCGCTTGGCAGAGCGCGAATCCGCCGTCGAGGGGCCGGCTTTGTTCGCGACATTCTGCAGTGGCTGTCACGGCCCCGAGGGTCTGGGACGTTCTATCCTCGGTGGCGGCGGCGTGCGCGTGCCCGCGGTGGGCGGTGCTGCGTTCCTGGCGATCGCACCAGACAAGTTCATCGTGCGGACCGTGGCGGAGGGGCGCCCCAACCAGCGCATGCCTGCCTGGGGCAGCTCTGACGGCGGTCTTGGCGCGCCGGAGATTGCTTCGGTTGTCCAGTACCTCCGGACGCTGGAATCCGCGCCGCCATCGCTGCCTCAGGTCATGGCCGACGAGCCCGACCTCCCTGCCGGCAAGGCCGTGTTCGCAGATCAGTGCGCCGCTTGCCATGGGAGTCGCGGGGAGGGCAGCGCGATTGCGCCGCCGTTGGCGGCGGCCGACAATCTGGTGAGAGCCAGCGTTCAGTCGCTCTACGCGACGCTCATTCACGGCGTCGAGGACACGGCGATGGGATCGTTCCGTACTCTCGAGGCCGGAGCACTGCGCGCCGTGATCGGTGCCGTGCAGGCACTGCCGCCAGTCCCGCAGCGCAGAGAAGGATGGCTACCCACGCCAGGGCAACCACAACGAGGCCAGATACTCTTTGCAGAGCGGTGTCGGAGCTGCCACGGGGCAGATGCGGCCGGGGTCAGGGCACCGGCCATCGAAGACACGCATTTCCTGACCATGGCCTCCGACGGCTTTCTGACCGCCAGCATCGTCCGTCGCCACGATCGCGACCGCGCGCCGCTTCGGCTGATGCCCGAGCAGGTCGCCGACGTCGTGGCCTACCTCCGCAGCCGCGCCCCGAGCGGGACCTAAACAGAGACGCCTGGACCGCGATCCACATCGCGATCCGCCCCCGCTTTCTGCGGTGCGTGCTCACCTACAAAATGTAGGCTCCGCCCGCTCCTCGAAACCGGGGGCGCCTCGCTCGTGTCTCG
>JADGRG010000241.1 GCA_017881145.1 Sandaracinaceae bacterium
TAGGCATCTGGCGACGCAGATCGATCGCCATGTAGCGATGCCCGAGCAGCATCACGGCCCGCACGACCTCGGTGACGAGCTCGATGCGATAGCTCCAAGTCGGATGCTTCGGACCACGCACCAGCCTACGCACCGTCGTGGCCACGACGACCCAAACCACGAGCAACACCACGCAGAGATCTCGGAAGACGCGTCGCACTACGGAGATGGTGTGTAATGCACCGCAGCGCGCGCTGCAAGCGGGGGTGCGTTATGGAAGCGACGGGCGTGGCGGCTCCGGCGGGCCATTGCTCACGGTACGCCAGGCACCTATTGTCGTGCTCAGCGTGCTCCGGGCAGGCTCGCCGAGCAACCGCGACATCGACCACTCGCTCACGCCAAGCGAGAGAACGGAGCAGCATGCGGCTGAAGGACTGTGACCGTTCGACCCGCGTCACCCTTACCACCACCACGCTCGCGCTGATCGCCCTTCAGCTCTGTGGCTGCGTCAGTGTCGCCAAGGTTGGGCGCTCGGTGACCATCGGCGGAGGCGTGGTGGCGGGGCTCGGTGTGCTCGATGTCGTGGGAGTGTTCGGGGGCGGCAGGTGCCATGGAGATGGGGGCTAGCACGAGGCGCCGCAGATGCCTGCACGGAGCGATGCCGACGCGGGGCTTAGCGCGAGCCAGCCTTGAAGTGCCACCGATAATGATGCGAGCATCTCAACGCGACAGGGCCTTGGCGAGCTCCGCGACGGTTTCGCTCTCCGCGGACTTGGCTAGCACTCCCTTGGACACCAACACGTAGCGCAGATCAGGTGAGCCGAAGAGCGCGTAGATCGTTGCTTCGAGGCTCTCCAGGTTCGAGCTGCTGCAGCCACACGTCCCAAGCTGTCGGAGCAGCTCTGCGCGCAGAGAACCCCAAGCGGCTGGCGCAGCGAGCGCGACCTGGAAGGCCGCCAGTGCCGGCTCGCAGAGCACCAGGTGCGCGACCAGAAGATCACTGAGACGCTTGTCACGTTCGGTCTGCCTCGCTGCAAAGAGCGCAGCGCGCACTCGTTCTTCCTGCCAATGTGTCGTCTTGGGCGCGGGCAGCTTGGCCTGCGGGTCACGCACCACCAGCCGCAAATGCACCGGCCGAGGCAGCGAGCCAAAGAGTGCACGCACTCGCGCCAGCGAGGTCGTGGCATCGGCGAAGAGATAGATGATCGGCGCCTCACCGGCGAGAGCCGTGCGCAAGAGCCGCGCGAAGTCCTTGGTCTCGACCGGCACACCATCGAGCTCCAGACGCTTGCCGTCGGCAGAGAGCAGCACGCTCACCCCGGTCTCGCGCAGCGTTGCACCGCCCGTGCCACTGGGCAGCGCGGCATTGCGCTCCACGCTCGCCAGGTAGATGTGCTGATGCGCAGGGGCTGCCTCGAAGCGTTGCGCCGCCGCGGCAAGCAGAGCAGCGCATTCCCGATCGTCCTCGGGGTTTTCGAGGATGTAAGGCTCGGCGTTCAGATTCGGCTGCACGTCCTGCTTGGTCGTGAAGACGTGAGCGGTGGCCGAGAACTCCCGGTAGCCGAGGATCTCGCTGCCCTGCAAGCTGGTCTGCTGCGAGAAATGCATGACGGTGCGCGCTTCCAGCAGCACGCCATCGCGCAGGCGCACCCGCAAGCTGCCCGAAGCGGTGCCGCCGCCTTCGATGCTCGCGCCCTCACCGAGCGGTGCCGGCACGACGTCGACCTGCACATCGGACGCGATCACCGCAACGCTCTCCGTGCCTCGTTCTTCGATGGACTGCAGCGTGTAACTCGGCCGCAAGGTGGCCTCGAGTCCCGGCGCCACCACCAGTCGGCGCGGCTCGATGCTCCAGCTGTCGCCCACGGCCACGGCTTGGTCCGGATACTCGATGAGCGTGCCGAAGCGCGCAACTTGCGCAGCGCTGCGCAGCGCTGCGGCGGCCACGGGATGCGACGCTTCTGCAGAGATCTCCGCGACCAGCGCATGATCTTTGCCCCACTGGTAAACCAGGAAGGCACCACTCAAGTCGGGCAAGGGCAGCGCCACCTTGTCGCGCAGGATCTGCTGGCCGCGCAGCAGCTCGCGAACCGCAAAGCTGTCTTGATCGACCTTGGCCAGTAGCGAAACATCGAACGAGAGCGCGTTGCGCATGATCCCTGTACCGGGAACCTGCAGGTCGTAGATCCAGTGCTCGCGATAGTCCAAGCGATCGAGCGGTCGAAAGCGCAGCGTGATGGTCGGCTCGGGCGGCTTGGCCGCGGGCTTCAGCGCTTGGTCCGACGCGCAGCCTTTGCCACCGCAGCCAAGGGCTGCAAGGCAGAGGAGCAAACCCAGTCGGACGAGCTTCGGGCCGCAAGCGAGCGACTTCATCGGCGTCTCGTAACACAGCTCAGTGCCGCGCGCGGAGAGCGCCGACCCGTTCACTGCACATCTGAGCAGTCATCACCTAGACTTTCTGTCCCATGCGGCGCCTCGACAACCCAACCAACCCCTACCAGCGCGAAGCCGTGCACTGGCTCGAAGAAGCCACCCCCTACGCCTCGGCCTCGCCTACGAAGGCGCCGAACAATCTCCCGAAGCCAAGCCGACCTTCGAGCGCCCCCGCGCCCAACTCACGCTCTTCTAACGCTGGCTAGAACACGACGCCGAGCGAGAAGCGGGCTTCTAAGTAGAATGGATGCAACGGTCCGTTGAGGTTGGCGAAGCTGGTGGCTGTGCGGTCACGCGCGAGCAGCATCTGCCCACGGCAACCCGTGCTGCGCCCTTCGAGGTGATCGGCTGCGCCGGAAGCGCCCGTGACGTAGCTGAGGCCGCAGCGCTCTTGTTGGTTCAGCTCGTAACCGAGCCCGAAGCCACCGCCCAGCGTGAACGGGCCGAAGCGCGAGTGCGAGCCGAAGAACGCGACCACGCGGCGCTCGGTGAAGTGCGTGCGATCAAAGACGCCCGCGCCATCGCTGGCTTCGTAGGTGTAGGCGTAGTTGGTCAGGATCAGGCGAAGCACGTATCCACTGAAGGGCACGCCCGAGAGCCAGAAGCCCGCACCGAGACTGGCGCCCGAGATGGGGCCGATACCGTGGCTGTGCTGGGTCAGCGTGCTGTCGAAGTCCGCGAAGTTCACCGCCAGCGGGCGCCCGGCGGTCACGAAGACCGGCACCAGCTCGAGGCTGAGCCACTTCCAGACGCCGACCTCAAGCTCAACACCGAGACGGCCCGCCAGGAGCCAGTTGAAGGGATCCAGGCGGATGGAGAGCTCGTGGACCTGCCCGCTCGAAGCGGAGCTCTCGTCCGCTTCCGCCGCGCCTTGATCATCGTAGCCGCCATCCGCTGCAGGCTTGCTCGGCCTGGTTGCGGCGGCCTGACCGCCGTAGGCACCGTCTTGCGCTGGTGGTGGCGGCGCTGGTGGTGCGGCGGCGGCGACCGGCGCAGCCTCCTGCGCTGGCGCTGGCTCGACGGTGGCCGGCGCTGCCTGCTGCGCGCGCACCGTAGCCAGTGCCGGGCCGAGCAGGACCAGACCCGAGACGAAAGACGCATGCAGGACACGCTTGCGCATCCGCCGAGCATAGAACGCAGAGGCGGCCGCCGCGAGTTCTGCGGTCGGACGCAGCGGCCGCACTGCGCCACCGGAGCCCGTGCTTGTGGCGGCGAGCAGCGCGGCCGTATGCTGCGCTCGCACTACACCTCGGAGGCTTTCCATGCAGACGCCGATCCATCGCATTCCGATCCTCACGACCTTCGAGGCGCCGCCTAGAATGCAAATCGAAGAAGTGATCGGGCCCTGCTGGGGCATCACCGTGCGCTCACGCTCCATCGTGGGAACGGCCTGTGCGGGCTGTCAGCAAGTCTTCGGCGGTGAGATCTCCGCGCTGACCACGCTGGCAACCGACTCCCGCAACGAAGCCATGCGCAGACTGGAAGCTCATGCGCTCGCGCAGGGAGCGAACTGCGTGCTCGCCATGCGCTTCGACTCCGGCGAGCTGATGCAAAACACCAACGAGATCGTCGCTTACGGCACCGCCGTGCGACTCGGGCCCGCGCGGAGCTGATTGGTGTCGCGCGCGCCCGCCCTGCCGCGCTCGCTCGCACGGCGGCTCGATCGCCTGGCGCGCCGGGCACACGCCTTCCACCGCTTCGCGCATCATCCGCTCTGCGATAACTACGCGGGCGAGCTGATCGCGCTCGGCCGCCGTCAGCGGCTGTGTCGCGGCTGCACCTTGGCTCTGCTGGGTGCGCTCGCAGGCTTCGGCTTGGGCGCCACCTGCCCAGCGGGAAATGGCCTGCTCAGCGTGCTCTGCGCGCTGGCCGTCCTGCCCGTGCTGACTTCCCTGGCACTGCATTCCCCAAGGGAACCACGCCCGAACAAAGCCTGGACGCGGGCGCTACCGGCTGCAGGTGCCGGCGCTCTGCTGGCTCTTTCGGCGCGCTCCACCAGCTGGCAAGGTGCAGCGCCTGGGCTCCTCACGCTGGCCGTGCTCGCCGCAATCTTCGTCTACTACCGAAGGCGCGGTCCGGATCGTTCGGCCTGCCAGAGTTGCCCCGAGCGAACGCAGCCAGCGCCTTGCTCAGGCTTTCGCGAGATCATGCGGGCCGAGCGAGCATTTCAACGTCGCGCGCGTCAGCTGCTGGATCAGCAGATCGCAGTGCCGAACCCGATTCACGCTTCGAGCGAGAACGGCGTGAAGTTGGTCTCGCGGTCGTAGAAGTCCTCGCGCTCGGCGTGCTTGAGCGCGTTCACCACGCGGTAGGTGATGGGGGTGGCGAATACTTCCCAGGAAACCTTGAGCACGTAGTTCGCGGCCATCACGCTGAGCAAGAGATCCGTTGGCCAGGTGCCGTAGAAGGCGAGCGGATAGAACACCAGCGTGTCGCAGAGCTCGCCGACGATGGTGGAGCCGATGGTCCGCGTCCAGAGGTAGCGGCCTTCGGTCCAGATCTTCATCTTGGCCAAGGTCACCGAATTCGCGAACTCGCCGCAGAAATAGCCGACCAGCGACGCCAGCGCGATGCGCCAGGTCGAGCCGAACGCAGCCTCGATGGTCGGCTGGCCCTTCCAGCCCACGGCCGGCGGCAGATGCACGATCACGAAGCTCATCACGGAGGCAAAGAAGAGTGCGCCAAAGCCAGCCCAAACGACCTTGCGCGAACGCGCGTAGCCGTAGACCTCGGTCAGGACGTCGCCGAAAAGATAGGAGAGCGGAAAGAAGAGATTGCCAGCGCCGAAAGCGAAGTCGTGACCGAAGAGCTCGACATGCGTGACCTTGCTCACGCCGATCAGGTTGGCGCA
>JADGRG010000242.1 GCA_017881145.1 Sandaracinaceae bacterium
GTTCCGGCACGGTGAGCTGGAAGAGGTGCTAGCGGCCCGGCCTACGCTCGATGTGCTGGCACAGCAGCTGGTGGCGGCGGTCGCTGCCGAGGAATGGGACGAAGAGCAGCTCTTTGCGCTGGTGCGCCGCGCCTACCCTTACCGAGACCTGACGCGCGCGGACTTCGATGCGGTGATACGCATGCTCGTCGACGGCTTTGCGACCGCACGCGGGCGGCGCGGGGCGCTCTTGCACCACGACCGTGTGAACGGACGGCTGCGAGCGCGGCGCGGCGCACGGCTGACCGCACTCACCTGCGGCGGAACCATCCCCGACAACGCCGACTACCGCGTTGTGCTGGCGCCGAGCGGCACGCAGATCGGCACGGTCAACGAAGACTTTGCGGTGGAGAGCATGGTCGGCGATGTCTTCCAGCTCGGCACCAGCTCCTGGCGAATCCTGCGCGTCGAAGCGGGCGTGGTCCGCGTCGAAGATGCGCAAGGCACGCCGCCCTCCATCCCCTTCTGGCTCGGGGAAGCACCCGCGCGCAGCCAGGCGCTCTCGGCCGGCGTCTCACGCGTTCGCGCTGAGCTCGACGCCGCGCTGGCTGCTGGCCCCGAAGCGACTAACGCCTGGTTGCAGGTCGCCGAGCTCCCCGAGGCCGCTAGCGGGCAGCTCGTGGAGTACCTGGCAGCCAGCAAGGCAGCGCTCTCGGTGCTGCCCACCCAGGACACGCTCGTAGCCGAGCGCTTCTTCGACGAAGCGGGCGGCATGCAACTGGTCATCCACGCTCCTTTCGGCTCGCGACAGAACCGAGCGTTTGGCCTGGCACTGCGCAAGCGCTTCTGCCGCGCTTTCAACTTCGAGCTACAGGCGGCCGCCACCGAAGACGCCATCGTGCTCTCGCTCGGCCCCACCCACAGCTTTCCGCTGGCCGAGATCCGCGATTTCCTGCACGCACGCACGGTTCGCGACGTGTTGTTGCAGGCGTTGCTGGATGCGCCGATGTTCGAGACCCGCTTTCGGTGGAACAGCCTGCGCTCGCTCGCGGTCCCACGTTTCAGCGGTAGCCGCAAGACCGCACCGCAACTGCTGCGTATGCGGTCGAACGATCTCTTGGCGCTGGTCTTTCCCGACCAACAGGCTTGCCTCGAAAACATCCAAGGCGAGCGGGAGATCCCCGACCACCCGCTGGTCCGGCAGACTGTGGATGACTGCCTGCACGAGGCGATGGACATCGACGCGCTCGAGGCGTTGCTCGGGCGCCTTGCGCGTGGCGAGGCGAGCTTCGTGTTCCGCGAGCTGACGGAACCCTCGCCGCTGGCTGCGGAGGTCTTGGGCGCGCGGCCGTATGCGTTCCTCGACGATGCGCCGCTCGAAGAACGCCGCACCCAGGCCGTGCTCTCGCGGCGTTTCATGGATGTCGCGCGCGCCCAGGAGCTCTGTGCGCTCGACGTCGAAGCCATCGCGCGGGTGAGAGCCGAGGCCTGGCCGCGCCCCGAGAACGCCGAGGAAGTGCACGATGCGCTCGTCACCCTCGGCTACCTGACCGAAGCCGAGACCGAGCGCGACGTATTGCCAGAACACTTCGCAGCGCTCGCTGCCGCAGACCGCGCCACGCGTTTACACTTGCCGTCCGGGCGCGTGCTCGCTTGCGCGGCGGAACGCCTGCCAGAGCTACTGGCTGTGCATGAGGGCGCCGTGCTGACGCCGCCGATAGCTGCACCCGCGCGCGACCGTGAACGCAAGCCGGCGCGCGAGGATGCGCTGCGCGAGCTCTTGCAAGCCCGGGTGGATGCGCTCGGTCCGTGCGTCGCATCCAGGCTCGCGCGCGAGCTTTCGGTGAGCGAGACGGAGGCCGAGACGGCGCTGCTTTCGCTCGAAGCCAGTGGTCACGTGTTGCGTGGCCGGTTCACGCCGGGGAGCACGGTGGATGAATTTTGCGAGCGCGGGCTGCTCGCGCGCATCCATCGGCTGACCATCGAACGCTTGCGCCGTGAGATCGAGCCGGCGAGCGCACAATGCTTCATGCGCTTTCTCTTCGCCTGGCAACACGCCGTTGTAAGCGAGCAAGTCCGAGGGCGGGAGGGACTCTACCAAGTCGTGGACCAGCTCGCCGGCTTTCCAGCCAGGCCCGAGAGCTGGGAGAGCGAGATCTTGCCGCAGCGGGTGCGCGACTACGATCCGGACCTGCTCGACGAGCTCTGCTTGTGTGGCCGAGTGCGCTGGGCGCGCGTGTCTGCGCCACCTGACGAGGGGGTTCGCGCAGGCTCGTTGCGCGCGACGCCTTTGGCGCTCTGCAGCAGCGCGAGCCTGCAAGCGTTTCGTTTCTGCCTGCGCGGCAAGGACGAGCATGCGCCCGCGCCCTCCACCCACGCCGAGCAGGTGCGTAGCTACCTCGCCGAAAACGGCGCTTCATTTCTCTCGGAGCTCCGAGCTGGCACGGGCCTCTTGCCCAGCGTGCTGGAGAACGCGCTCGGGGAGCTGGTCGGGCTTGGCCTGGTGACTTCGGATGGGTTTTCGGGCTTGCGGGCGCTGCTCATCCCGGCCCGCAAACACGGAGGGCACCCGCAGCGCCGTTCACAGGCGCGGCGCACGCAACTGACGCAAGAGAGCGCCGGCCGCTGGGCTCTGCTCAAGACGGTGCGCCTCAGCAAGGACGATGCGCTGGAGGCGATCGCGCGCACGCTGCTCGCTCGCTACGGCGTGGTGTTTCGCAAGCTGCTCCTGCGCGAGGACCTCCCGCCCTGGCGCGAGCTGGTGGGCGTCTACCGCCGGCTGGAAGCGCGCGGTGAGATCCGTGGAGGGCGCTTCGTAGATGGTTTCTCCGGCGAGCACTTCGCGCTTCCAGAAGCCATCGCGCGCTTGCGCAGAGCCCGCAAGGAGCCCGACCTGACGCTTGCCTGCATCGCGGCAACCGATCCGCTGAACCTTCTGGGCATCATCCTGCCGGGCGAGCGCATCGCCGCCATGCCCAAGACTCGCATCGTGTTCCGCGACGGTCTGCCTCTCGGGCTGCGCGAGGCCGGTCGCACACACTTGTATGCGGAGCTTGCCCCCGAGCTACGCCCGCGCGTCGCAGCCCTGCTCCAGGGACGAGCGCCGGGTGCCCGGAGCGAGCAACGGACCCATTCGGCACGCGCCCAGGCAGAGGTGTGAGGCGTTGTGATCCGCTCAGCGACCGCCGCCTCGGCGCACGATGGCTGCGCATCCGCGCCGCCGGACAGGTAATATCTTCCGGCGGTCACGACGTGGTCTCACCGCTTCGGACTCACAGCCACAGCCGATGGAACCACTCGTGAACGCTGAAGACCCACACGCCAAGCCAGACATCGAAGCCCAAGGCTCGCATGCGAAAGCTGCTGTGCACACGCGCTTGCGCGATGCTTTCTTGGCCGAGGCCGCAGAGCACGAACGCATCGCCAACCGCTATTCGCTCTTGCGCCTGATCTCATTCATCGGCGGCGTGTGCGCGTTGGGCGCTGGCTTCGTGCATCACGCGCAAGGCGAGCTGCTCTGCGGAAGCCTCTTGCTCGCCGCGTTCTTCGTGGGCGTCGTGCTGCACGCGCGTACCATCTCGCGCAAGGAAGGCGCGCTCTTGCGCCAGGAGATCCATGCCCGCCACCTACTCCGGCTCAGTGGCGAATGGGTGAAGCTCGAAAGCCGCGGCGATGGTCTTCTGCCACGCGAGCACGCCTACGCATGGGACGTCGACCTACTGGGCCGGGCGTCGCTCTTCCAACGCATCGACGTCACCCACACTCACGATGGAGAGCAAACGCTGGCTGGCTGGCTCGGCAGCGCAGCGCAGCGTGAGGTGATCGCAGAGCGCCAGGCTGCGGTCGCCGAGCTCGCGAGCTTGCTTCCGCTGCGCCAAGAGCTGGAGGCCGCAGCGGCTGGCGGCTGGGAACGCAAGCTCGATCCGCGAGGGGTCGACAAGCTCACGCGCTTGCCCTCGCTCTTCGCCGAAAAACCTTGGCTGCGTGCGCTCTCACTGGTCGCGCCGGTCATCACGCTGTCGAGCCTGGCCCTCGGCGCATGGGGCGTCTGGCCGAGCACGCTCTGGCTCGTGCCCGCCAGCGGCCAGGCCGTCTTGCTGGCCTGGCTAGGTGCCCGGACCAGACGCTCGTTCGACATGCTCGACGCCAAGCTGCCGGTCTTCGAGTCGTTCGAGCGCATGCTGCTGGTGCTGGAGAACGCGCGCTGGCAAAGCTCGCTGCTCAAGACATTGCAAGCGCGCGTCGCGTTCGACGGCGTGCCAGCCTCGATGCACGTGCGCCGGCTAGCACGCTGGGCGGGGCTCGCACAGCTGCGCACCAACGTGCTCTTCCACGTGCTGATCAACAACCTGACGCTCTGGGACCTGCACGTGCTCTTCGGTCTGGAGCGTTTCGTGCGCGACGTCGGCTCGCGAGCTTCGGACTGGTTCCTCTCGCTGGGCGAGCTCGAAGCCTTGGCGTCGCTTGCAACGCTCGCCGACGGTGACACCGACGCCAGCTTTCCCGAGGTGGTGGACGCGCGCGAGCCCTTCGTCGCCGTGCAGCTAGGACACCCTTTACTCGTCCCCGAAGTGCGCGTCCGAAACGACTTGCAGCTGCGTGGACCGGGCACGGCGCTGGTCGTCACCGGCTCCAACATGGCGGGCAAGAGCACGCTCTTGCGCGCGGTCGGCCAGAACCTCGCACTAGCTCTGGCCGGCGGCCCGGTCATCGCCAAGCATCTGCGTGTGCCGCACGTTCGCCTGCGCGCCAGCATGCGCGCGGAGGACTCGCTGGAAAGTGGTACGAGCTACTTCCATGCCGAGCTCGAGAAGCTCAAACGCGTGATCGACGAGGCAGAGGCACAACCGCCCGTGTTCTTCCTGCTCGACGAGCTCTTGCGAGGCACCAACGCCAGAGCTCGACACATCGGCGCCAAGGCCGTGCTCTTCCATCTACTCGCGCGCAGCGGGACCGGCCTGGTCGCCACCCACGACACGGAGCTGGCAGCGCTCGGGGCCGAACAGCCCACGCGCATCGACAACGTGCATTTCACCGACGTGATATTCGACGGCGAGATGCGCTTCGACTACAAACTACGGCCGGGGATCGTGCGCACCAGCAATGCATTGCGCCTTCTGGCCATGGCCGGCATCGACGTACCGCAAGCGGAGCGGCGTGCGGTCGAGGAGGCTGAGCCAGACGCGCCGAGCGTGAGCGCTGGCAGTGCGAGCAGCGTGCTGGGCGCGGGCAGCGCCAACAAGGAGGCGCGCTAGGTGTCCACCCAGAATCACCTCAGCAGCTTGACGCAGCTGCCTCACGTCGAGAGCGACGAGGAGCGTCGCTCGCTCTGGCGCCAGGCCATGGCCACCCTCGCGCGTGCAGCCATCGAACAACAGCCCGTGCCGCTCGAGGGCGTCGACCCAACGCTGCTCCTGGAAGCGGTGCGCGCGGCATTCAAGAGCGACCTGCTGAATGATCTAGCGTGGCTCTCGGCGCCGGCTGCTGCCGCGGCTGTCTACGAGCTGGCTGCAGCCATTCCCGTCGGCCCCGAGCGCCGTCAGCTGGGCCGCCAAGTCTTGACGCGCCTCTACGAAGGCGATGCCGAAACCTTCGTGGTGCTGGCGACCTCGCTAGCCGCCGAATCCAAGCGGACTCTGACCGGCCCGCCGATCCGCGCCCGCGTGGCGCTAGCGCTGGAGCTGCCATTCGGCAGCGGCGTTCCCTCGGATGCGCTGGCGCTCGCGCTGATCTCGCGGCCCGACTTGCGACGCGAGTGGGTGTCCGATCCCTCGATGGGTTCGCTTCCCTCGCGACGTCTAGCCGCACGCCTTTTGGAGCGTGCAGCCCGCGAGTCGGCGAGGCGCGCAGCCCAAGGCGACGCTGGCTCCTTGCGCGCGTTCCAGGAGCCAGCCGTGAAGGCTGCGTGGAAGCTCCTGCTCTACGATCGGGAATCGCTGGTCTGGCGCCACGTGGCCACGGCGCGAGGATTGCTCGCCAAGGCCGTGCCCGACTTCGCCGAAGAGATCGAAGCGCATCTCGATCCCAAGCTAACGCCCACCGAGTGGCGCCGCGCGGCTGTGTCGCTGGCGGCAGGCATCGCTCTCGATCCGGTGGAGGGGCTGCGCCGCTGCCGCGAGGTGCTCGCCAACGAGACGCTGCGCTCGGACACGGGCCTGGTGGAGACCATGGTCTTCGGCCTGGCGCGCGCGGCCGAGGTCGAGCCGGAAGCCGCCGAAGACCTGCTCGATCAGATCGTGCGCTTGGGTGGCATCGAAGCCGCCGAAGCCCTGGTCGAGTTGCGTCGCGAGCGCGTGGGCAGCGACTTTGGTCTGCGCGCCGCACGTTACGCGCGTGACAAGCTCAAGAAGTGGATCGCCACGCAGCGCTTCGACGACGACGGTCGCATCGAGCTCTGCGAAGTGTTGATCGAAGAGCTCTCCTCCGAATCGGAGCACAAGCCGACACTGCGCGATGGCATCGATCGCGCTCTGCGCGCCTTTGCCGAGCGCGACGCGCGGCATGCCTTCAGCGAAGCCCAGCGCGCCTTTCAAGCTGCTCTGGCCAAAGTGGTGGAGCTGGAGATGGCCAACGACGCCGACCACGCCGGTCGACGCGCCGGCTTTCGTGCCATGCGTGAGCTCGACGTGGCGCTGCTCGAGACTGCCGCGCTCTCCGATCTCTTGATGATCGGCGCCAGCGGCAAGGGCGCACCGGCCGCTGCGGCACCGCTCGGAGATCTCTTCGAACGCTTGACCAACTGGCTCTTGCGGGTCGAAGGCAAGCCCGTGCAGTCGAGCGGCGCGGTGGCCCATCTCACGCTGCGGCTGCGACGCATGCGCACGCTCTTGCATCTGGTCGATGCCGACGGGAGCTACGGCGAGGACGTGACAGGTCAGCGGCGCGAGCGACGCATGCGCACTGCGAAGATGTTGCTGGCACGTGCGCGCGGTGACGCGTCATCACCCCTGCGACGCATCGTGTGTGCGGCTCTGGCACGAGCGCTCGACGCCCTGATGCGCGACGACGTCTGCGAGCTCTCGGACGTGCTGGTCGGCGTCGCAGACAACGTCGTGCACGCGCACGATCTGGCCACGGTGGCCGAAGCCTCGATGATGCCGGACTTCCAGCGCTGCATCTACGCCTATGCGGAGCTGGTGCGCGGAACCGACAAAGCCGACGCCACCGGCCGCGCGGCACGCGCAGCGATCAACGCGCTCAAGGAGCTGGCGCAGGGCTTGCCTTGGGCGAGCACACTGCGCGTGAGTGCCATGCGCGGCAACCTGCTGGCTTTGTCGCGTGAGCTCGAAGACATCGCTGCCGGCTCCTGCCTCGCCGAGCTCGCCGAGGGCCCGGGCCGCGATCACTTGGTGCGCCTGGAATCCACCGTGTTCTCGCTCTGCCAGCTCACCGTGGGCGCGCGTCGCCGGCTGCTTCCCCGCGCTCAGCGTCCAGTGCCGCTGAGCGGAACAGCCCTCGGCCTCTTGGCAATGGCCGTCGAGAAGGCACCCAAGGACGGCGGCGAGCAGATCAAGGAAGTCATGATTTCGGTCGCTAGCACGCTGGACCAAGAGCTGCCGCTGGCGATGTCCAAAGCGGTGCAGCTCGTCCTGCGCAGACTGCAGCAGCTTCCGTCGACCATCGTGATCGAGCGTGCCAACAGCTTCGTTCCACCTGCGCCGAAGGATGCACCGCTGCCGCCCTGGCTCACCGCTCGACGCACCATCGGCGGATTCTACGTGCTGCACGCGCTCGGCACCGGCGGTGTCGGCTCGGTGTTCGTGGTGACGCGTGTCGAGGAACGCCATCGCGACGACGCGGTGCGCTTCGCTCTCAAGGTCCCCAACTACAACGCCGAAGCTGCGCGCACCCTCTCGGAGGCCGAGTTCTTGAGCCTATTCCGTCAGGAAGCCGGCGCCCTGCTTGCGATGCCCGAGCATCCGAACCTCGCCACCTTCGTGACCTTCGACGCGGGCGCGCGGCCCAAGCCCATCCTGGTGATGGAGCTGGTCGAAGGACCCACTCTCGAACGCGTGATCGAGCGCGGCGATCTGGATGTGCCGCGAGCGCTGCGGCTGCTCGACGGCGTCGGCGCTGGCCTCGAGGGCATGCATCGCGTCGGCATCGGACACCTCGACGTCAAACCGTCCAACGTGATCCTGCGCAGCGCCGATCTCGGCTTCGCGGAGACCACCACACCGGTGCTGGTGGACTTCGGTCTAGCCGGCCGGCAAGTCCGACCCGGTTGCGCAACCGGGCCTTATGGTGCGCCCGAGATCTGGGGGCTCGTCCCCGACAAGTACGAGCCGCGACCGATGGGTGCAGACGTCTATGCGTTCTCCTGCCTCGCCTACGAAGTACTGACAGGCGACACTCTCTTCGATGGTCCCGGAGAGCTTGCGATCATCAACCAGCACCTCGCTCACGATGGTTATCCGGAAAAGCTGCTCTTGCTGCGCGAGAACGCGGAGCTTCTGACGCTCTGCGACCTGATCGCCAACGGCCTGCGACAGCACCCCGACGAACGCATCAGCGTGCACGAAATGCGCGAGGCCTTTCAAGAGCTCGGCCCGTCGCTGCAGCGACAGCAGTGGCCGCTGCACGCCGCGTAGATCATGGGCAGCGGGTCCTACCGACAAGCTCCCGAGGATACCACCGGCATGCCCGGCGGCGTGCCCTACATCGTCGGTAACGAGCTGGCCGAGCGCTTCAGCTTTTACGGCATGAAGACCGTGCTCGTCGTCTTCATGACGCACTACCTCAGGGATGCCCACGGCCACCTCGCGCCCATGGGCGACGCCGAAGCCAAGTCGACATTTCATCTCTTTGCGGCAGGCGCCTATTTCTTTCCGTTGCTGGGCGCGCTGCTCGCGGATGCCTTCCTCGGCAAGTACCGAACCATCATGGCGCTCTCGCTCGTCTACTGCCTGGGCCACTTCGCGCTCGCCATGGACGAGACGCGGCTGGGGCTCTACGTGGGGCTTGGCCTGATCGCGCTCGGAGCGGGCGGGATCAAGCCTTGTGTCTCGGCGCACGTCGGCGATCAGTTCGGACCGAAGAACGAAAAGCTCCTGGAGCGTGTCTTCGGCTGGTTCTACTTTGCCATCAACCTCGGCTCGTTCGTGTCGACGCTGCTCACACCCTTGGTCCTCGACCGGCTGGGCCCCAGGGTCGCCTTTGGCATTCCCGGCGTGCTGATGGTGCTGGCGACCGTGGTGTTCTGGATGGGGCGGCGGCACTTCGCGCACATCCCACCGGCGGGCGGCGCGTTGGTACGTGAAGTCTTCTCCCACGCTGGGCTCGCGCTGCTCATGCGTGTTTCGGGCCTCATCCTCTTCATCGCGATGTTCTGGGCGCTCTACGACCAGACCGGCTCGGCGTGGGTGCTGCAAGCTAACCACATGGATCTGCACTTCCTGGGCGTCACCTGGCTGCCCTCGCAGATCCAAGCCGTGAACCCGATTCTGGTGCTGATCTTCATCCCGCTCTTCGCCTACGTCTTGTATCCGGCCATCTCGAAGGTCTTTCCGCTCACGCCGCTGCGCAAGATCTCCATCGGCTTCTTCCTGATGGTGGTGGCGTTTCTGATCTCCGCCTACCTCGAAGCGCGCATCCAAGCCGGCGTGCGGGTGAACATCGCTGGGCAGATCGTCGCGTACACGCTGCTCACGATCTCCGAGGTCTTCGTCTACGGCACGGGCCTCGAGTTCTTCTACACGCAGGCCCCCAACCGTCTGAAGTCACTGGTCATGGCGCTCTTTCTGCTCTCGGTCTCGCTCGGCAACTTCTTTACCTCCATCGTGAACCACTTCATCGAGAACGCGGACGGCACCAGCAAGCTAGCGGGTGCCAGCTACTATCTCTTCTTCGCCGGTCTGATGTTTATCAACGCCGTCGGCTTCATCTTTTATGCCTCACGCTACCGGGGTCACCGATTCGTCCAAGGCGAGCCCACGAAATTGCCCGCATTCCATTGACGCCACAGTCTTCGGGAGCAATCCAGACCATGACGTTCACGCCCACACCGGAAGCACTCCTTTCTGCTGCACAAGCCTTCCACGACGACGACCCCGATCGGCAGACTCGCAGCGAGCTCAGCGCGCTGATCGCGGCACGCGACCTGGTCGAGCTTGCCGATCGCTTCAGCGCGCGCCTCGAGTTCGGCACAGCCGGATTGCGCGGGGTGATCGGGGCGGGGACCAATCGCATGAACCGCCGCGTGGTGGCCGAGACCACCGCCGGACTGTGCGCGTATCTCGCGAGGGCGGTGCCTGACGCCAAGCGCCGCGGCATCTGCGTCGCCTACGACGGTCGGCGCATGAGTCGTGCGTTTGCCGACGAGACCATCGCAGTCGCGACCGGCGCTGGCTTCGTCGTACACGCGTTCGACGACGTGGCGCCCACGCCGCTCCTTTCGTTCAGCGTGCTCGACCGCTCCGCCGCTGCCGGCGTGATGGTGACGGCCAGCCACAACCCGCGCGAATACAACGGCTACAAAGTGTATTTCGATAACGGCGCGCAGATCATCCCGCCGCACGACACGGGCATCGCCGAAGCCATCGCCCGCGTCACGGCAGTCTGTGCGCTGCCACGACTCGATCGCGCAAGCGCGACGCAGCAACGCTTGGTGCGCGACATGGACGGCGTGCGCGACCGCTACCTGGCCGCCACCGGAGCGCTGATCGGCAAGGAACCCCCTGGCACGCCACTGCGCATCGCCTACACCGCGCTGCATGGCGTCGGCGAAGAGCTGGCGCGTGCCACGCTCGCGGGCGCAGGTTTCAACGACGTATTGAGCGTGGCTGCGCAGGCCCAACCCGACGGCGAATTCCCCACGGTCAGCTTCCCTAACCCGGAAGAAAAAGGCGCGATGGACATGGTGCTCGCGCTCGCCGAAAAGAGCGGCGCTGAGCTGGTGATCGCGAACGATCCCGACGCCGACCGCTTGGCGCTGGCCAGCCGTGCTGCAGACGGCAAGCACGTCCTGCACAGCGGCAACGAGGTCGGCCTCTTGCTGGCCGATCATCTCCTCGATCAAGCCCCACGCGACGGCAAGAACGTGGTGCTCAGCTCGATCGTGAGCTCGCCACTGATCGAGAAGATTGCCAAAGCGCACGGCGCGCACTGGGAACCCACGCTGACCGGCTTCAAGTGGATCGCCAATCGCGCCATCGAGCTGGCCCAAACCCGCGGTCTGCGCTTCGTGTTCGGCTTCGAGGAAGCGCTCGGCTACACCGTCGGCACGCTGGTGCGCGACAAAGACGGCATCAGCGCCGCGGCGCTGGCAGCGCGCGTGGCCTGTCACCACAAACGCGCGGGTCGAACGCTCTTCGAGGCGCTGACCGAGCTCTATCGCAAGCACGGGCTCTTCGAGAGTCGACAGGTCTCGCTCACGCTCCCCGGTAGCGAAGGCCTCAGGAAGATGGCAGCCGTGATGGACGCGCTGCGTGCCAACTCACCCCGCCACATCGGAGCGCACGAGGTCCGCTCCGTGCTCGACCTAGAGCTGGGTGTCGAGCGTCGCGGCGTGACCACCAAGCCTGCAACGCTGCCCAAGAGCAACGTGATCTTCTTCGAGCTGGAAGGCGGCCACCGCATCGCGATCCGTCCCAGCGGCACCGAGCCCAAGATCAAGATCTACCTCGATATCTACGAGACGCTGGCGAGTGGCGAGACGCTCGGCACGGCCCGCGCCCGCGCTGCGCTGCTCGAGGGGAAGCTGCGCGCTGCGTTCCTCACCCAATCCGGCCTGGGCTGAAGCGCCAGGACGCGGGGAAGGACACCAAGCGCTGCAGGTCACGCTTGCCCTGCCAGCACGCGCGAGTATATGAGTGCGGTTCGCTTTGCGGCGGCTTGTGCGTGCGCGCGGAGCGCACTCTTGTGCGTGAGCACGCGCCACAGCGGCTTGGTTGGGGTTCGGGGCCCCGACCCCGAACGAAGGGCGGATCGCGAAGTGGATCGCGCTCCAGGCGTGCCTGTTTAACGCGAGCCTTCGACCATGACCTTGGAGAGCGCTGCCCAGCGCTTGGCTAGGTCACGGTCGCGCTCGGCGCGGTCGAGCATGTAGTGCTCGTGGCGCAAGAGGCCGTCGCCTTTTTGAGTCTGCACGCGCGCCACCAGCTTGTCCGCGCGATCCTTGTGGGCGTTGGCGAGCGCGCGAGAGATCAGCACCACGGCGGCCGTGTCCACGGCACGGAAGTAGTCGTCCGGCAGACGCATGTAGCGACCCAGCTCGTCCTGATCGACGCCGGTCAAGAACGCCGTGCGCTTGAGGTCCCAACGGCTGTGGCGCGGTAGCACTTCGCCGCGATCGAGATCGACACCGCTTCTGCGCGCATCGAGCACACTCTCGCGCCGCAGGATTCGATCGTCGAGGTCGAGCACGATCTCGCGCACCGGCTCTTCGATGCGCGCACGCTCGCGGCCTCGCAGCACCGCTGCAACCTCCGTCACCGACGCCACCGCTGCACGCCAGCGCAAGCGCTCGGGCCGGCGGATACGCAACACGCGAACGCTGTTCTGGAGCTCGCCGCGCCGCTTGTAGAACTCGACTTCGTCGGTGACTCGAGCGCCCTGGGACATGCAGAAACCTCCGCAGAGGTTGTCGTTCAGGTGCTCTCGCCGGTCAAAAAAGCCGCAGCCCAAGCAGCTGCGCGTCAGAACGGATTGGCCGGCAGGTCGGCAGCAGCCTTCGGCGCGGCGGCGGCAGGTTTTGGCGCCGGGCTTGCCCCAGGCACTTTGGGTTGTTGCACCACTGGCTGAGCCGGCGCGCTCTGGGTGTGCTTCTCGGGCTTCGCGTCGACCGCAGCAGGGGCGCCAGCGGGCACAGGCTCGGGCTTGCGCTTGGCGGTGGCTTCCACTACGACCTTCGACTGCGGAGCCACCACCACTGCCTTGGGCTGTAGAGCGGGCACCGGCTCCCTTGCCTCACCGCCAAACTGGCTCGCTTCAGGCTGCGCCGTGGGTGCTGCAGCGGCTGGCGCGACGGCGGCGGGTGCGGCGGACGGCTTGGGGGCCGAGGGGTCACTGGTGCCGCTGGGCAAGCGTAGGTAGACGTCGAGCGGCACGTCAGGTCGCACAGTGACGACTTCGACCGCTGCGATGTTACCGTTGCTCTGGGCTTCGAAGCGGTAGGCGCCGGGGCGCAGCTGCATGTTGCGGCTCTGATTGCCGCCGAGCGCACCACGTGCTTCGCCGTTCACGAGTAAAGTCGCGCCTTCCACGTCGCTGAAGACCCTGACCGCAACCGGCTTGGGCTCGGCGGCCTCCGCGATCTCCGCGGTGGGCACGAGCGTGTTGGCGGCTTCGGGCTGGTGCGCGGTGGCGTTACCTCCCGAGCTCGACACTGCCAGCACCCAGGCACCGATCAGCAACGCAACCAGGCCCGCAGAGACCCAGAGCCACGGGGAACGATCGGGCGGCGCATCTGGCGGCGGCAGTGTGTCCGGGAGCGGGCTCTCGATGCCAACGGCTGCTGCGGGCTTGTTGAAGCCGGAATCGGTGACCTCTTCGTCGACGACGGAACCCGCACCCTCGGCCGGCAAGAGCGGATATTGCACGTAGCCGAAGCTGTCGTTGTCACGCGGCGTATCCAGGCCGTCTCCGTCGAAGTCGACCAGCACCACGGTGATGTTGTCGTGA
>JADGRG010000243.1 GCA_017881145.1 Sandaracinaceae bacterium
CCTGTCATCGGGAGCACCCTCCACCACCTGAACCGCTGGTGCAAAAAACGGGGGCCACTGCAGCGCCCACGCGAGTTTCCTGCGGGTCCCACTAGCTTTTTGAGGTTTCGCCGCTAACCTTCGGCGCCGTGTCCGAGTCGAACGCCAAGGTCAACCTGAGCTCGAAGGTTCCCGCCGTCTCGGTCGTGATCTGCGTGATCGATCCGCACCCCGTCTACTTCGTGGAGGCGGTCCGTTCGATTCTCCAGCAGAGTCTGCGCGACCTCGAGCTGATCATCATTGAGGAGCCATCCTCAGCGAGCGCGGCTCCGCTGCTCGCCGGCTTCGACGATGCCCGCATTCGCCACTATGCGCATCCGCAGCGCACTTCGCTGGTCGGGCAACGCAATCGTGGCATCGAGCACGCGCGCGCTGAGCTGATCGCCGTGCTCGACTCCGACGACATCGCCGAGCCCGAGCGCCTGCAAAAGCAAGCGGCCTACCTGCATGCGCATCCAGAAGTCGGTGCCCTGGGCACGCAGCTTCGCCTGATCGATCCTGCCGGCAATCCACATGGCTACCGCCATTACCCGGTAGAGCCGGAAGCCGTGAGTAAAGCGCTGGCCTTCATCAACCCGATCGGTCAGCCGGCGGTGATGTATCGCAAGTCCGTCGTGCAGAGCCTGGGTGGCTATCGCTACAGCCGATATCCCGCGACCGAGGACTACGAGCTCTGGTGCCGGATGGTGGCGCAAGGCGTGAAGCTAGCGAATCTCGATGAGGCGCTGGTCCGCTACCGCATCCATCCCGGCGGCATGAAGACGACAAAGCTGCGCGGCATCCTGCGCGGGACGATCGAGATCAAGGAGCAGTATTTCAAGGGTCGGATGAGCCCGCGCGCCAAGCTGCGTTTGCTCGGTGAGAAGGTTCTGCTCCTGCTTCCGCCACCGCTCGTGCTCAAGCTCTTTCTCGCGCTGAGCCTGCGCCAAGACGCGCCCCGATAGCGCGAACCCGAGCCGGGCGAGGCGCTTTCGGTGTATGGTCCGCGCATGGCGCGCGTGGCCATGCTCGTCTCCAATCGCTACGACCCCGATCCGCGGGTGCAGAAGGAAGCTGCGTCGCTGGTGGCGGCGGGCCACGAGGTCGACGTCTACGCGTTCGACCGCGAGCAAGTCATGTCCGTGCTGGATGAGACGCTGGACGGCGTGCGCGTCCACCGTTTGCAGCTCGGTCGTTATCCCTACGGTCAGATCGTGCCGACGCTGCTCGGCATGCCGAGCTTCTTGTCGGCGGTGAAGAAGCTGCTCTTGGCGCGAGCGCCGGACGTGGTGCATTGCCACGACCAGGACACTTGCCCCGTGGGCATGTGGTGGAGCCAGCGTGGCGCACTTCTTGTGCACAAGTCGCGCGGCGGGCGAGGCCTCTTCGTCTACGACGCGCACGACTTCTACTGGACGTTCCTCCTGATGGGCGGGGAGCAGGCGCAGTGGCGGCGTGCTGCGGCGAGCTTGCTCGAACGTCGGGAACGCTACTACGCCAAGCACGCGGACCTACTCTTGACGGTCACGGAAGGCATCGCAGCGCACCCGGGCACCGCCGAGCTCTATCGGCACTGGGGGCTCCGACCGATCGTGCTCTGGAATGCGCCGCGTCGGGTGAGCGAGCAGCCTCCGCTGCCAGCGCGCTTCACGGTGGGCTACTACGGCGCGGTGCGTGAGCCGGGCATGTTCCGCTTCCTACTGGATGCCATCGCGCAGCTGCCAGCTGCGGAGCGCCCTGCGCTGCGGGTCGCAGGCGGTGGCACAGCGCAAGCACGCGTCGCCGAGATGCTAGCGGCCGCGAGCCACGAGCTTGGCATTCCGGTGAGCGTCACAGGCGCTTTCGACATGAGTCAGATGAGCGCGCTGATGGCCGAGTGCAGCTTACAGTTCTGCGTGTATCCGCGTGCCAGCGGCAATATCGATCGCTCCTTGCCAGTCAAGCTCCTCGACGCAGTCGCCTACGGTCGCAAAGTGATCGGCAACGCCAATACGCTGATGGCGGACTTCATCGAGCAGAAGGGCTGGGGCTCGGTCGTGCACGAAGGCGATGTCTCCGCGCTTGCCGCTGCGCTCTCGGCTGCAGGTCGAGAGCTCGCCGGCCGAAGCTTGCCGCTAACGCTGCCCGCTCCGCCCACTTGGGACGAGCAAGCCGACAAGCTCTGCGCGGCGTATCAGAGGATGCTGGCGCACGGCTCGCAGCGCTCCGCACCGTAGCTGCTAGCCGAGAGCCGAAGGCTGCTCAGCGGGTATGTGACTGCGCCATGGGCGGAGCAGCGGAACTGCCGTTCCGGTGGCAGTGGTGTACTCTTGCCCGGCACATGGTCACCCCCGCCTCGTTGCTTCGATCTCGCGCAGGGTGGCTCACCCCGGCGCTGGCGCTCGCTGCCCTCACTTTCTACTTGGGTACCGGCCCGCAAGCAGTTGGCCCGGCCGATTGGGACGACGCGCTCTACTGCGACTACGCAGCCACAGGGCTCTCTCACTTCGAGCTACGCAACCGCTACGTGCACGTCTGGGGAATCCGCCTCGTCAACGCCCTGGTCGACTCGCGGCGCGTAGCGGCCAGCGTGTACAGCAGCGCTGTGACCATCGGCATCGCCTGGCTCGTGTTCGTGCTCGCGCGCCGGCTCGCCGGCACGGCCGCGGGGCTGTGCGGCATGGGCCTGACGCTGCTCTTTCCGCCGATCTTGCGCTACGTGTCGACACCCCA
>JADGRG010000244.1 GCA_017881145.1 Sandaracinaceae bacterium
ATCTGGGCATCGAATACTACAAATATGTAGGTTGACGCGGCGCGCCTTGGGGTCCATCCGCGGCTTACGTCCTCGCTTCCTTGGTCACCGTACATGAGTACGGCTCCCTCGGGCGCTGCGGGCGCGCTCGCGGCTCGGGGCAAAATCGCGGCACCTTCACCAGCGCTACTTGAGGGATCGCGACCTGACAGGTTGGGAAGAGAGCGAGACCGTGATGCGGTCAGGCTTCCTTCACCTGCTAGGGCACGGGCTCAGCTGAACCTTGACTGGTTCTTGGCGCTGGCTTGTGCCGCCGGAGAAGTGGACTCGGTCCTCGGTTCCAGAGCTGCAAAGAGTTCTCTTTTGCAGCGCTCGAATCGAAGATCGAAGAGCCAACCGCTCCGATCGACAGCTTGTCAAAGAACCACCGCCGACGGGACCATCCCAGCCGGCGCCACGCCGAGAGCCGAAGGCTGCTCGGCGGGTATGTCACACACGCAAACGGGGCACTCCGAGGAGCGCCCCGTTGACAATCAGACGCTACTTGCGGATGCCGAGCGAGGAGATCAGCGTGCGGTATCGGCCGACACTGCGCGAGCGCAGGTAGTCGAGCAGCCGGCGGCGCTGACTGACCAACATCAAGAGGCCACGACGCGAGTGGTGATCCTTGGCGTGGACCTTGAAGTGCTCGGTGAGCTGGCGGATGCGCTCGGTGATGAGCGCGATCTGCACTTCCGGCGAGCCTGTGTCGCCATCGGTCGTCTGGAACTTCTTGATGACTTCGGACTTGATCTGCTGACTGAGCGCCATGGTCATAGCTGCCTTGCGGCTTTCTTGCTTACGTACACTCTCGGTGTTTGGACGGCGCAGTATGCAGAGCCCGTCCTGACCCGTCAAGCAACCGTAGCTGGGGGCTTGCAGGGAGCGCTGGCCTAGCGCGAATGCAGCACCTCGTCCAGGCGTTGCGTGGCATCGGCGCTCAGCTCGATCTCGGAGGGTAGGGCCTCTCGCTCGGTCACCAGTGGGTAGCGGACCAGGACCGTGCCGCTGAAGCGGGGCACGGCCAGGGTGTCCACGGCCGAAAGCAGACATGCCCGCAATTTCTCGCCAATTTTGCCGGTGACCTGGGCCGAAATCACCTCTCGCTCGGCCAGGCGGAATTCGAAGACCGCCCGCACCTGGTAGTCCGGGCGCCCGGCCCGGTCCTTCCGGAAACAGCCCCGGGCCGCCGGCACGATGCGCAGCCGCAGCATGGACAAGAGTGGTGAGCCCGGCATGCCGGCCCCGATTGGGACGCTGGAAGCGGCGCTGGCCGGCGGTTTCGGTGGCTGGCCGCTCTTCGAGTGCTCGCGCTCGGCCAGTGCCGCCATGGCATGGGCTGCCAACGTTGCCGCCATCAGCGGCGGCGTCGGCTCGGCTTTGCGGGTTCCACCGCTCGTGACCAGCAGCGGTGGACTCGGGCTTGGCGCCTGCAAGAGCAGGGATTCCCCTTGCCGCAGCGGGCCGAGCTCGACAACGCGTCTGCCAAGACGCACTCGCAGCGCGCCGCCTGTGACGCGCGCAAACACCGCAGCCACCCGTTCTTCCAGGCGCTCGACGCCCTTGCCGCGGACGGCGTCGTCCGCTTCTGCGCCCGCATCGATGACCACTCCGCGCGTCGCCTCGGCGCCCTGGGCCAGCGCAGCGGTCGACGGACGGTCGGACACATTCACCACGCAGACCTCGATGCCTTTGCGTCGTGCCTGCTCGAAGGGATGCGCCGCGCCGGTCGTCAGCCCCCCGTCGCCTACGATCACGACCGTCCTTTTCAAGCGGCCCGCGCCCGGGAAACCCCAAGCCTCGATCAGATGCCAGGCGGATTCGAAGCGGGTCGCTGAGCCTTGCTCTGCTTCGAAGGTGAGGTGCGAGAAGACCGAAAGGGGCAGGCTGCTCGGCTCGCTCGCAGCAGTCACCAGCGGCAGTGCCTGCGCTGCGAAGGTGAGAACGCGCACGCGAGAGCCTGGCGGTGTGCGCGCCAGGATCGCTGCCAGCGTGGTGGTGAGGCGAGTGCGTGCGGGGCCTTCGGTGGAAGGAGAGACATCGATCGCCAGCACCAGGTCGACCTTGTCTGGCTCGCCGGGGCCGAGCGCCGCGTAGGCGCGAGCACAGCGGGTTTGGCCGCACGGGAAATGCCAGAGGTGAGTCAGCAGCGGAGCGTTGGCCGGCGCTCGTGCGCTGAGCTCTACCTCCGCCCAGGCGTCGAACCTCGCTGGCGTTTCGGTTGCGGGCAGCGCATCGACGCGCAGGTCGAGGAGGCCCTCGGCTCGCGCGTGCAACTCGAGCGGTGCTGCTCTGGGATCCATGCCTCGGGCCGGCAAGCGTGCTCGCACCACGCCGCCGTGCAGCGCCAGCGCGCTGCTGTAGTTGATGCGCAAGGTGATGGGCTTGCCCAGGATGATCGGCGATGCGTGCAGCAAGAGCGCCGTGCCGCGCGCGTCGGAAAGCTTCTGAGCACGAGCCAGCGGCAAGCTTCGTGGGTCGGTCTTGGGGGTGCGCGCTTGGGTCGCGCGCTCGTCGAGAACGATTACGGACGCGTCGGCGTTCGGCTGGCCGGTGCGACAGCCGGCGGCATTGCACACCGAGAGCGTTCCGAGCGCGGCGTCGTCCGGCACCGCAAGTCGGTAGAGCACCTCCGCGGGCCTCGGCGAGCTGTTGTCGAAGCTGAGCTCCGTCGCTACCAGCAGCAGCCCGCTCTGCAGCTGCACCTCGGTGCGGTGAGCGCTCTCACGCACGGTGGCCACGGCCGTCAGCACTTCGCCAGCCTGCGCGCTAGGAGCAGCGGCCCCTGCCTCTGGTCTCTGCGTCGTCCTCTTCTTCTCCGGTTCTACCGTTCGTCCGAGCGATCGTTCTTCCTGGTCGAGTCCGATCGGATCGTTGGGATCGTTGGTCAGTGGCAGGATGTCTTCGATGTTGGTGCTCGGCGCCTTCGGCTGCGAGTGCGCAGGTTGGCTCGCACCCAGGCCCAGCACGAGACCGGCAAGCCAGAGTCGGTCGACTCGGCTTTGCGCTCGCTTGGGCTGCCGTCCGCAGCTCTTTTGCCTCGCTCTCGCCACGCTGCAAGCATGCCATCGCTGCGGGGCGCGGGGCACGTGTTCATAGCGTGGAGCGATGACGCCACACCGTTTCTTCTGATAGACCACGATCGAAGTTCGGAGAACAAGTGCCTCCGTGAGGCACAGGTCGACAAGCGTTGACAAGCGTCGACAAGCGTCGGCAGGAGCGGCATGGTGCTGGAGCGAGACGCCAAGAGAACGAAGCTGGGGCTGCTCGCGTTTGCGCTGAGCTGTGCTGCGCTCTTCGGTGCGTGCGCCGCATCCGACCTGGGCAACAAGAGTGCCGGTGAAGCTTGCACGCGTTCGGGGCAGTGCGTGCGGGGGCTAAGCTGTGTTCAGGGCAGCTGCCAGCAGCTGCACGACGCCGGCACCGGCGGGCGGAACGACGGCGGTCACGCACTGTCGGGGGATGCATCGAGCCAAGCGCCGAAACCGGACGCGCACGCGGCCGACGACGCCGGGAAGTAACGCTGGGCTTCGTGCAGCAAGCGCAGTCGGCCTCGGCGATCGGGCATCCGAACATCATCGGCATCACCGATGACGTGCTACTAGGCAACACCGAGGCGCACGTGGCTCGGCCTGTACAGGGGCAGGTGCGGATCGCAGTGCGTCACAATGGTGGACCCATGGAAATGATTTTCGCCGCCGTCAGCGGCACTTGCACCGCGCGTCGGGCGAGGGGTGCTGCGCGCATGCCTTGGCTTTGGCTCTGCCTGCTGGTGGGTTGTGCCAGCCTGCGATCGCCGGTGAGCGATGCGCGGCAGTGGCGTGCACCCTCGCCCGAAGCGACTCATTACACGACCGATGCGACGAATGACCCTGCGCTGGTTTCGGGGCGTCCGAGTCTCTCGCTCGCCAAGTTCCCTGGCGTGAGCACGCGCTCCGACGGTCA
>JADGRG010000245.1 GCA_017881145.1 Sandaracinaceae bacterium
AACGGGCAGGAAAGATTGGTGGTCTTGTCGAAGGTCGGCGGGCCGCAGTTCCTCGGGTTCCTGGCCGGGTGGCGGTGCAAGCATCGAGACCTAAATTGGATGTTTCCCGGCATCAAGAATCACGCTGCGGAACGCACGCTCAGAGCCGCACTGCAGCACGTTCGAGAGCGGATGGGTGCCACGTTCAACCAGCAGACCCTACGGGCAACGTATTTCATGACGCAGCTTGGTGAAGGTGTGCCGCTGGCGACGCTAGCGAAGACCGCCGATCTTCAGACGGTCAAGCTGTTGAAGGAGTGGCAAGCGCGGCACCGACCGTCGAGCACCGCGCCCGCCGGTCTGTAGGAGCGCGCCGCCGTCGTGGCACCTCCATCGTCGATGGTGCTGGCTGTGTATCAGCGTGGTGGGAAGTGCAAGGACGGATTGGCCGCAAGCTCGCATGCTCGCGCCAGCCTGTTACACCCTGCAGCACAGCAGGCCGACGACCATGCGGACCACGCTGAGATTCACGGCACGCAGGAATCAAACATGCTGGTTGATGAACATGATCGTTGCAGCTAACTGCGCGACATCCTTGGACTCTGAATTTCCCCGTGTAACAAGGGGTTCGGCGGGATTCGGCAACGCAAGCGACTGAATCGCGAGTGCTTTCAAACTCTTCGGGGCTCCATGGGGCTCCGTGCGACTCCAGCTCGTTTGTTACAAAACGTAACAAGGAGGGGTGGGGTGGGGCTCCGATGTAACAAAACCCGGCCAACGTGCTGTGATCACTAGGAGAAGATGGGAATTCACCGTGGCGAACACGCCCAGTTCCGCGTGGCGGCTGAGCACCGAGCCACGGGAGCACCAGCAGCGCCACCTTGGACGGGATCCAAAACCGCATCCGAGGCGGATCTCTGGGACGGTGTCACCCGGCAAGCGATAGCCCACGACGTTACCGCGGTCTCGTACAGACCGGCAAGCCCCGGCCATGGGCGCCGAGAACAACATGGCAACTTGGGCCCCGAGCACGGGCCCGGACGTGCAGTGGGTCGCGTTCGCGAGCAAACGCGACTACGGTTTCGTGTTGTGTTCGCCGACCTCAACGACCACTTCCACCTGCGCGACCACGTCCAAGATTGGCTCGGGCAGTGACCCGAGTTATCCGGCGTTTCGCGTGCCGTTCATGGAGCTCAGCGAAAACTGCCACCGACCGTTCTGGGCGCTGGACGCGATCGCTCACGACGACGGGGCCGCGGGTAGCGGCGGCATGGGCGGCGCGGGCAGCGGCGGCGCGGGCAGCGGCGGAACGGGTGGCAGCCCCGCGTGCATCGCGAACGCTGGCGACTGCAGCAGTGGCTCATGCTGCGGCGGGTTGGAGTGCACACCCGACGCCAACGGCGATGTCTTCACCTGCCAGTTCCAGCTTCTGTAGCGCACAGCAGCGCTTCGGCAACGCAGCCACGGATGCTCGGAACAAGCCAGACCGGTTTTTACCTGATCACCGCGTGCTCGGCTCGGGACGCACGCCGAGCACGACGTGCAACGCGGTCGGCGCGTCACGCTCGATCTTGAAGCCGAAGACGAAGTAGTTCTTGGTCTTGTGTTCGAAGTCGACGCCGTCCGGACTCAACAACGGTCCACCGTCCGCACGCAGCAGTAGATAGAAATCGCGCTTGGCCACCAGAGTCATGTTCGGCGCTTCGAGCTGCGTGAGCGATGAATCGAGACGTAGATCGACCGGAATGCGCTCGCCTTGCTTGAAGTGGATCACCACCGGCAAGCGCGTGAGCTTGGCCAACATAGCTTCACGCTGACTGCCTGTCAGTTGCGCGTACGAGAAGCGCTGCGCCACCTGCGCGGCTTGGTTCGGGCCCGCGCAGCCACTGACGAGTGCCAGCCCCAGCGCTGCAACGCCGCACCAGCTATTACTACGCTTGTAGTATTTTGAGATGTGAGTCATGCCTGCAATCCTCCTTGTCGAAGTGTTCAACGAACGCCGAAGAACGATGAGTACAGCGTGACCAATGCGAGGGTCGCGCTCCACAGGGTCAGCAGTGCCACGCGCCACGCCGCTGCTGGCTGCACTCTCGGCGCGAGTAGCGCGCGCACGCGCCGCGTGGTGCTGGTCGTGCCCGCGGCGCTCGCGCCTGCCACGGGCCTCTGCCGGTGCTCCGCCGCAATCACGAGCGCACGCGCGAGCGCAGTCGGATCGGCACCCCGCTTGACGGCCGTCAGATCGGCGGCGCGTTCGCAGGTCTCGTGGATGCGCCGGACCAGCCAGCCGATCCCCGGCACGAACCACAGCACATCGCTGACGAATGCCAGCAGCGCGAACAGCGCCACGTCGCCGCGCGCGGCGTGCGCCAACTCGTGCTGCAGGATGGCGCGAATCTCGGCGCACCCGAAGCCGTCGCTGTGCTTCGGCAGCCAAACGGTCGGCCGCACGACGCCCGTCGTGAAACCACCCCACGACGCGTCGGCGCAGCGACGCACCAAAGCGCGTCCGACGCGCAAACCGCGCGGGCTTTCTCCGGTACGCGGGGCGAGCACGCGACCAAAGCGGCGAAACGCCGCGACGCGCGCACTCACGCGCGCCACAGCGACCACCAGCACGAGTACCAAGAGCAGCACGAGCACCGGCCAAGCGCCGCGGTAGTAGAGCGCGTGCGCGAGCAGATCGCCGCCGCTCAGTGAGTGCCAACGCTCGCCATTCAACGCACCCAAACGCAGCTCGAGCGCAGGCCCCCAATGCGGATTTCCCCACACGAACCCGAGCTGGAAGCGGCCCAGCTTCCAACGTGTGCCCGCGAACGCGCTGAACGCGTAGTTGTCCGCCGGCACGCCCGCGCACACGTCGTAGACGAGCCTGCCGAGCGGCAAGAGCAGGATCAGCTTGCGAAGCGCGAGCGACGGCGCCCAGCGCGCCGCGAGCCAAGCCACGGCCAGCGTGCCCCAGAACGTCAGCACGAGGTTGAGCAGCTGCGCGACCGGCACGAGCAGGAGCGCCGGCGCTGCGGGCCAGCCAGGCATCACTTCGACTCCTTGAGCTTGGCGTCGATCATGCGCTTCAGCTCGCTGAGCTCGGCGCGATCCAGATCTTGATCGAGCAGCGCAGCCAGCGGCGCCACGCGATCCGAGAACAGCGAGCGCTGCACGCGCTGCAGCAGCGTGTGCTTGACGCGACCGGCGCGCGAAGCCGCCCGGTACACATAGCGGCGACCGTCTTTGACGCGCTGCACGAGCTTCTTGTCGTGCAGTCGGCCCAGCACGGTCATGATCGTGGTGTAGGCCGCCTCGTAGCCTTGTGCAGCCAACAGCTGCTGGACGTCGCCCACGCCGCGGTCCTCGCTCGTCTCGAGCAAGCCGAGCACGCGCATCTCGAGTGGGCCGAGGTCCGTCGCCATCCGGCCAAATACTACGTCGGTAGTAGATGGCCGTCAACCGCAGCGCCCAGGGCCCGCGTCGGCCGACCTCTGATTACGGCTTCGCAGCGGGCGGTGGTGGTGGCGGCGGCGGCACGGGTGGCGGCGGCGCGAACAGCGCTGCGAGTTGCGGCACCTGCGCCGCCGGCGTCCACCCCGCCATGCCGGCGGTCCACACCAACGTGGTCGGTGCGAGCTGACGTTGCTGCGCGGCCTGCGCGAGTTGCTCGATCGAATAAGGCCCGAGCGATTGGCCGTTCTCGGTGACGTGCCACGCCGCAGCCGCCGGCGGCTGCGGTGGTTGCGGAGCGCCGCCGCCCACAGCGGCAGGCGCAGCGCCCAAAGACCGCACCGTCTGGTTTGCCATCGCGAAGCCGACGCCCAGCCCTACGCCCTCGCCCGCCCCGCCAGAGGGGTTTTGCGCGGCTTGGCTGAGCGCGTTCGCCATTTGAAACTGTTGGAAGCGCCCCATGTCGCCGATCACGCCCATCTGCGTGCGCGTGTCGATCGCTTTCTCCACCGACTCCGGCAGCGCGATGTTGACGATCTGCAGCGACGGAACCTCCAGCCCATATTCGTCGTCGATGCGTTCGCAGACCTTCAAGCGCAGCGCTTCGGCGAGCTCGCTGTACTTCGCGGCCAAGTCGAGCGCGCTGATGTTCGATTCGCCGAGCAAATCCGCGAACGCCGAGGCGATCACCGAACGCAGCAGCTCGCCCACGGCTTCGGCTTCGAAGATTCCGTCCGTGCCGACCAGCTCGCGCAACAACGCCTTGGGATCGATGGTCCGCAGCGTGAAGTTGCCGAACGCGCGCAAGCGGACCGGCCCGAATTCGGCGTCGCGCAGCATGATCGGGTTGGGCGTGCCCCACTTGAGATCGGTGAGCGTGCGCCGCCGCCAGGGGGTAGCTGCTCAGGCGGGTGACGCGGGGCTGGGCGGCTGGCAGACTGGGTGGTGGTGTCGGGTAGCCCCAGGGCAATCGCATCTTCGCCAGTACGCTGAAATTCGATCGAAATTCGTGCACTTGCGCTGTCCTGTCGTTCAGTCGTCACTCTCGCCAAAACGCATAAAACCGCTTGTTTCTCCGACCCGCGATTCTCAAGTGATCGAAATGATCACGCTTTTAGATGCGATGGCCCTGCCCAGATCCCCAGGCGATCGCGCCTGCAACAGCGCAAAATCATGGGCGTTTATCCACGATCGAGTTCTTGTACAGTACGCCATCACGCCCCCACGGCCGACACGCGCGGCCTGCAGCAGACGCAGAGGCGTGAGGGAAGGGTTCCGGTGAGGGCGCATAGGGACAGTGCCACGTCAACCAGGCGCTTGCAGCGGCTGGTGCACTGCCAGGCGAG
>JADGRG010000246.1 GCA_017881145.1 Sandaracinaceae bacterium
CCGGCATCGCCGAGCCTGCGCAGCACGTCTGAGCAACCTGAGCGCGAGAGAACATTCACCGCCTCGGTGATCGAGACCATCACTGAGACCATCAATGAGAACCCAATCCCGGTTGCACTCGTAGGCCTCGGCCTCGGAGCCGGCGTCACTTGGCTCATCATGAGCAACCGCAAGCCGCCGGTCAGCCCTGCGAGCCGGCTCGTCCGCCGCATCCTGCAAACGGCGGAAACACGAGGTCGGCAGATCGAGCGCAGCATCGAGCATCTCACGCCGACCACCACACTAGCGATCAGCGCCGCAGTGCTCACCGTGGGGGCGGGGATCACGCTGGCAATGCTCGGCTCGCGCGACAAGAGCTCATGGCTCAGCAAGGGCCGACAAGAGTTGGTGGAGATGGCGCAAGGCTTCGCGCACGAGGCTATCGAGCGGGTCGAAGCCATCGCCAAGCAACTGACCGAAGCGTACAGCGAGCGCGCACACGCCACGGCCTAAGCGACGTGCCGCGTGCTTGACGAAGGCCTTGGGGGGTTCGTCAAGCACGCGGCTTGCGGCGCATGCCTTTTCACGCTGCGCCCCTTTGCACACCGGTGGATCCCCAGGGAACGAAGCACCGCGCGAACTTAGTGCCACTCGCGCGACTGTCACTTCGAGCCTATTTGCTTCCGCGTGACCGAAGGAGAGACACCATGAACACACCGCACGTAGTGGCCGACATCATGACGCGCGAAGTCGCAGTGCTGCACGAAGAGGACAACCTCGAGCACGTCTTGCAGCGAATGGATGGGTTGCATGTGAAGCATGTGCCGGTGGTGGATGGAGCGCGCCTGGTGGGACTGATCACGCATCAAGACATGATGCGTCTCACAGTGAGCGAGCTGCTGCTCGACATCCCGGTCCCCAGTACCAGAGAGCAATACTTAGAGGAGCTCGAGGAAAACACCTTCGTTGCAAGGGTGATGACAAGAGACCCCATCACGGTGACTCCCCAGACATCCATCGCCGAGGCCGCAGCGATGCTGTCCCAGGCGAAGGTTGGCTGTCTACCTGTCGTGGAGAACGACGCGCTCGTGGGCATCGTGACCGAGACCGACCTTCTCGGCGTCCTTTTGCAGCTCTTGAAAGCTGAACGCGAGGTAGATGCTGCGCGAAATTGACCCCGCGAGTCGCGAGCCCGCGCATGGCCTCGCGCGTGCGACGGAGTACGCTTCAGACATGCGTCGTCGCAGACAACAAGTCTCCCGTTCCCGACAGGCCTCGGAGCACATCATCGAAAGCGTGGAGGCAATCTCCGCGCTCTACGAACGGACCGAGCACAATGCCTCCCGGGATCAGCGGGTCATCGAGCTCATCACGTCGGGCCTCGGACGCCCGAGTTTTCTCTACGGAGTGCTCGTGCTGCTTGCGGCCTGGATTCTGCTCAACCTCTGCGCTCCGCTCTACGGATTGCGGGCACTCGATCCGCCGCCGTTCAATTGGCTGCAAGGAATCGTGGGTCTATCGGCCCTCCTGCTCTCGACCATGATTCTCATTACGCAGAACCGTGAGGGAAGGCTGCTCGATCAGCGCGCCCACCTCGATCTGCAGGTCAACCTCCTGGCGGAAAAGAAGATCGCCAAAGTGATCGAGCTCATCGAGGAGCTTCGCCGCGACCTACCCTCGGTGAAGAACCGTCTCGACACCGAAGCCCAAGCCATGTCGCACCCCGCCGACCCTGGCATGGTGGTCCGCGCGCTGCAGGACCAGCAGGAGAAGGACGACGCAACCTCCAACAGCAGCGCGCGCGAGCGGCTGGACAAAGATCGCAAACCTGATGAGTGAGTCGGGGGTCAGTGGGATCCGGCTGCCCGGTGAATCAGTCTGAGGACCAAGAGCAGCACGATCGCTCCAATGAATGCGACGAAGATCGTCCCCGCAATCCCCGCCAGAGGACTGGCGATGTGGAACACGCGGAAGATGAAGCCCCCGATGAATGCTCCCACTACACCCACGACGATATCGCCCACTACGCCGTAGCCACCGCCGACGACCGCGGACGCAAGCCAACCGGCGATCAAGCCGATCGCTGCCCACAACAAGATGGTTTCTAGCGACATGATATTGATCCCCGCATTCTGAAGCTCATATGCGCACCAGGTAGGCGCCCGCCAGCTCAGCGTCGCGAACATGGTTCGGAGTCTCCGGACGTCCGACATGGCATGCGCCGTGCTTGAGCAGAGTCTCGAGGCAATCACTCCATGACCGACGCGAAGCTAAACCATCCCTATACCATCGTTGTAGCTATCGATTTCTTTGCACCGTGCGAAGCGGCGGTGAAGCAAGCCCTGCGAATCGCAGGAGAACACAGCGGAAGTGAGCTGCACGCGGTGTACGTCATCGATCCGAAGGCGGGAGGGGCGCGCTCTCTGAGAATGCAGACACAGGAGGTCGCCCTCGGGGAGCTTCCGGCGCGTATGCGTGCCTACGTCCTGTCGCAAGCCGAAGGGAGCGCCACCGCGCGCGACCTTAGGCTTGGCATTCACATCCGCCTCGGTCAGCCGGTGGCCGGTATCCTCCAGATGACTGTGGACGTGCAGGCGGATCTGCTCGTCGTCGGAACGAACGGCCACGACGGGGTGAGGCGAGTGTTGTTGGGTTCAGTCGCCGAGGAACTGGTGCATACGGCCCACTGCCCGGTCCTCACTGCGCGGCCGGTCGGCTACCAAGGCCTGCTGGAATCCGATCGGGTTGAGCCGGCCTGTCCTGAGTGCATCGAGACGCGCGCGCAAACGGCGGGGACGCAGTGGTGGTGCGACCAACATCGCAGCACTTTGCGGCCGATGCACACCTACTCTGGCGTAGCAGCGATCCGGTGGGCGGTCGGGTCGGTCGACGTCCACGGTGCGGGCACAGACGCGTCACAGCTGTGAGCGAGATATGCCGGGGCTGCATCGCAGCGCGTGCACTGGGCCACTTTGGTTTCGCAGGATTGTCCCATCGAGCACACGGCGTGTCTGCTAAACAGTATCGTCTGGACCGCGATCCACCATCCGTCGGGGTTGGGGCCCCGACCCCAACCGGGCGATCCGTCGCCGCTTTCTGCGGTGCGTGCTCACCTACAATAGTAGGCTCCGCGCGCTCCTCGAAACCGACGGCGCCTCGCTCGTGTCTCACAATCCATGCGACACTGTTTAGTGAGAGGGCGAAGAGGTAAGAGGACGCCAGCCGGCTTCGATCACCGCATCCAGGCCATCGATCAGCGAGAAGAAGTCCTGGTCGTTGCAGAAGCGAGGATGCGCCTGGACTAGTTGACGCAGCCAAGCGATTGCCTCGTCGTGTGTGCGATGACTACGCCGACGAGCGGCCTCGTACTTGTCCAGGAGTATGACCAGCTTTTCCGGTCGACCGAACGATGCGCTGTTCTGGACATACTTCATCAGACGGGAGTCGGTCCCAAACATAGAGTGCGGATTCACGTTCTCGAGCAGGTGGTGCGTGGCGGCGGCGGATACCGCCTGTGGAGGGACGCCGTCGCCTCGGAGAATTTGCAGGGTCCAGACGCTGTGCAGATTCCAAAACTCCCGCATGCTCATCTCCGGATCGAGCCCGAGCGCGCGGAATCTTCGAACGCGGTCGGAGGCGTTCGACCGGAAGTACACGCCGAAGAATGCGCCGACCGACACCGCGCCATCGGGTATGTTCTCCACCGCGAACATCTCAGCCACCAATCGCTGACCATCCACGCTTGCATCCGCAGGCCCGCTCTTGCCGATGTCCGAAAAGAGAGTGCCGATCACGACGGTGCGCCGCTCCAGCGAGCTAAACCGCTCCGGCGGCGTAAGCGTTTCGTAGTAGCGGAAGATCTCCTCTGCGAGGTCCGCCGCGCGCTCGGAGTCTCGGACCGTTTCGGTGGTCTCGGCCAGAAGCCGCATACGTTCGAGAATCGCTGGGTCGACCTTCTCGAGATCGAGCCCAGAGCGGGCAGAGATCGCGCTGAGTCGCTCAAATGGTGTTCGCTCCGGCGCCGTCCGTGTCATGAGAATTGTGTCCATGACGCATAGCAAAGCACAAAGAGGGCCAGAGTAGTTGACCGAGCGTGGCAGCGGCACAGACATCGCCACTCGGGCGTCGACCAGCCCGTGCGGCGCGCGCAGAGCATGGCTTACCCGCGCCCGGTCGCTCACTCACGGCTGATCGAACAACACCGGACCCATGCTGCCAGCGACGCCGAACTGCACGGTATGGATCACGCGGTCGAACCAGATATTGTAGTAGTCATGGCCAAGGTAGTAGCCGACGTAAGCACCCAGATCGACGCCCGGGACCTTGACCGTGTACTGCAGGGCGATCGGGAAACGCTCGAGGCCGCGCGAAAACGCTCCGTCTGAAGTGCGTTGGAACTTGTCCAGGAGCGCCGTGACTTGTATCGTCAACGCACCATCGAGCGGCGCGTAGGTCTTCACTACCGTGGTCGCAAACTTCAAACGCAATAGGCCGTAGCGGTTCTCCAGGTTTGCGCTCTGGTTGAAGCCGAGGTGCCATTCGAAAGCCAGCGCGTTCCAAGCGAAGAGCGCTTGACTCAAGCGTGTCTCGTAGACCGAGAGCTCCAAGAAGTTCGTAGAAAAGTCGCCGGTCTCGTGGTTGTTCAGGCCATTGGCGTCGACAGCCTTTCCGGTTTGACCGTTGGAGTGGTGATTCAGGCTTAGCGAAGCGTAAGCGGTGATCTCATCGCGACGCAGCGTCTGGTGCAGCCACATGAACACTGAGACCCGCGGCATGTAGCTCGGTGTCGTCACCGGCGTGGAGCGCTCACGAAACATGCGAACCAAGATCTTGGGCGTGAGCACGAAGGCCACCGGCCACGTCGGCCGCGTCACTACGAAGTGCGGCGCGATGTTGGCCTCCAAGATCAGCGGGGGTAGGCCAGAGAACCCGATCGGATAGGCGATATAGCTCGGCTCGAAGTTGCGACGCACCACGTTCACGGTGGGCGCTTCGTCGCTCGGGGCTTGCTCACTCGCAGCAGGCAAGCTGGGTTCGGCGGCGGGAGCTGCGGGCACGGCTGGGGCACGCGTTTGCGCACGCGCGAGCTCCGGCGCGGTTGAAGACAGGCTCAGCACCAATAGGCAGCTGATCCGGACCGCGATCCGACCAACAACTCGACTCTGCTGGTGAAGTAACGGTTTCCGCATCAAAGGCGGACTCTCGCACGTTCGGGCCGGAGCTCAAGGTGGCTTCTTGCGGACGGCTGCCGAGGGCTTGCTTATTCCCATCCCGTCCCCGCCCCGCGGAAGGGCCAGCGTTTGTCCGGCTACCGCCCGACAGTGATCGCCTCGATCCGCGGACGTATCACCTCGTCGAGGTGAGACATGGTCATTTGAGCCCTCGGAGCCGATGGAAGAGCCGAAGCCGTACCAGGGTAGCAGTCCGTCGTCGCCGGGGACAAGATCGCCTTGGCGGACGCCCGACCCAACCCGACGTGTGCGAGGTGCCGAAACGTGTGCTGGACGGCGCACGGGAAACCGCGGAGACGTTCGCCCCGCGAGCGAGCACGGCGATCATCTTGCGCCGAGGCTAGAACCAAGCACTTCCGAGGCTTCGCAGCCGAAGCGACCGTCGCACACGTCGCTCTGGGTGCCCGGTCGAGAGAGGCCGTCCACTGCGATCGGGTGGGGCCGCTTCAGAGCGTGCAGAGCGCCGGCTCCTTGCAGGTGCCCGCGTCGCAGCGCTGGCTCGCGCAATCCGAGTCGTCGCCGCAGCTTGCTCCGAGTCGACCGAGCGAATGGCACTTGTTGTCAACGCCGCAGTAGAGTCCGAGTGCGCACGGTGTGAGCGAGTCGGAGGTACTCGACAGACAGTCTTCGCCGACCACCGGCATTGCCACGCAGGTGCCGGTGGTGACACCGGTGGCTACGTCGGCGCTGCAGTGCTGCCCATCCGGGCACTGCGTGGGCACGCCGAAGCTGCAGGGCCCGTCGGCTGCGACCAGCGCCGCACAGCCAAAGGTGGCCTGGTTGTTCTGGACGCCGATGAGGCAAGACAAACCGTTTTCGCAGTAGATAGTGCCGGTCTGCAGATCGCACACGTCCCCGACCTTTCCGACGAAGACATCCTTGTAGGCCTTGCAGGTACCGGTCTGCTGGGTGTTGGCGCCGTCACCTGCGCAGAGCAACCCGAGCACGCAGTCCGGCGCGATGCCGGCGCCGCACGACTCGCCCGCCTGGGCAAGCTTCTCGCACTGACCTCCGCTGGAACAGATCAGCGGGCTCGCGCAATCGTCATCCCGTACGCACGCGTCGCCAGCAGCTCCCCGCTGCGTGCACTTGCCCGGACAGGTCGAACCGCGCTTGCAGTAGGCGTCGCCCAAGCACGCTGCGTCCACGTCGCAGGCCGCGCCGACCGCGATGGTCCCGACGAACATGTCGTTGCAACCAGCGACGTCCGACAGCCGCTCCTGCGCGATGGCGCAGCCGGCCGAATCCAAGCCGGCGATGCAGGCGGCGACCTTGTCGGCGTTGTAGTGAACGGTGCCGGCTTTGACTGCGGCAGCGAGCTCGGCGAAGGTCTTGTCTTGGAGCTGGGCCTCCTGCTTGCCCTCACAGGTGGCGCCGCCAACCACCGAGCTGAAGAAGGTGCCATCCACGCAGGTCGTCAACTGCGCGCAGACTGCCTTGGCGAGCTGCGCGGGCACCTCGTCGAGCGTCGGCACCGTCCCGACATGGGCATCATGCGATGCGCCGACGCCGCCATCGGCTGCACTGCCGCTGGCGTGCTTACCACATGCCCCGGACCAGAGCCCAAGCCATATGCTTCCGACCACCCATGCTGCGCGGCTCATATAAAAGTCTCCTTGCATCGGGCGAGGGTAACAAAGCCGGGCGGACTTGGCAGCAAAGCCAGCGCAACCCTGCACCGCGGAGGCTCACTTGGGCGGGCGCGAGGCCTTCTCTTCCAGGCCCGACATCCCGAAACGGCGTGCCAGCTCGACCTCGAGATCACGCAACGAAAGTCCCCGACTGAGGAGCCCGGCCAGCATGCGATAGGTGACGTCAGCGGCTTCCGACACCACGCGCGCGTTCGGCTCGTCGCAGAGCGCGCGAGCGAGCTCATCGCCTTCCTCGCGGACCTTCCGCCGCGCGGAGGGGCCAGCGTTTGTCCAGGCTACCGCCCCCAGCAGTTGAGCGCGTTGCCAGCTCACGCCTCCTACTACGGCGCCTTAAGCGCGACCTTCACCGGAGTCAGAGAACAGTCGCTGCCGGCACAGATCGAGCCGTGCGACGCTACCCC
>JADGRG010000247.1 GCA_017881145.1 Sandaracinaceae bacterium
CGCTTCGCAAGGGCTGGAGCGAGAGGCAGAGCCCGCTCAGAACGAAAAAGAGCGAGACGCCCGAGGCACCCAGGCTTAGTGGATTCGGCAGAACGAACGTCATGCCCGCAAGAGGCAGGGGTGGCAGTGTCGCTTGTCGAAGCCCACCATGAGCTGCACATGAAACACGTAAACAGCCATCGCGGCGAAGCCACGGGCAATATCGAGGGCGCGGAGCCGGCCTGCTGGTTCCGTGGCCGGTTTCCACTCATGCCCTGGCGACTCCATGCGGTGGCCTCGTGGTCCGTTGCCGATGTGAACCTGTCCCGCGTCACACGCGAGACGCGTGGAGGTCCCCGTCTTCGCGAAGGCTAGTGGTCAGTTCCAGGTCGCGGTCGCGCACCTCGGCACCAATCAGCGCGGTAATGAGTGGCCAGCAGGCGCGAGCCACTCCTGCGACCTCGTTGCGCAACCTCTCCACGACCTGAGTGATCACCGAATCCACCTCACCTGAAACGTGCAGCGTAGCAGATCCGGGGTCACTCGACGGATGGAAGAAGAGATGCGGCACCTTTCCAATCCTTGTCCTTCTGGTACGCTCTCCGCCCCATGTCTGAAACCGTACTTATCACCGGCGTTGCCGGCTTCATTGGCTCCCACGTGGCCGAGCACTGCCAGAAGCTCGGCATGAAAGTAATCGGCCTCGACGATCTCTCGGGTGGCGTCATCGGGAACGTCCGGCCGGGCGCTCGTGGGCTGGCCTAGCCCCTGCTGTTCATGACTGTCTACGCACGAAAGGGCCTGCGCCCGTCCAGGAAGGTGTGACACATGCCGTCGGCGCCGCTACCCCGCGTGAGCGTATGTCTACTCACATACAAGCGCGCGCACGCGCTTGCATGGACGCTTGATTCCTTGCTGGCGCAATCGCACGCCGACTTCGAGTTGATCATCAACGACAACCATTCTCCGGACCACACCGAGGAGGTTTGTCGCGAGTATGAGCGCCGCGACTCGCGTGTGCGCTACTACAAGAATCCGGTCAACATCTTCTATGCGGGTAACCAGAACGCGGCCATGCTCCGGTCCTCGGCGGAGTACGTCGCGTTGGTGCATGACGGCGACATCTATCGTCCGGACCTGCTGGAAACCTGGACCCGCGTGCTGCAATCGGAACCGAGCGCGGCTCTCGTGTTCAACGCCCTCGAGCAGATGGATCGGCAGGGACGCGTAGTCGGAACGAGTCGGCACACGTATGGCCAACTGATCCGCGGGATCGATCTCTTCGATGAGATGATCCGCATGCCGCACTCCCCGATTTTTGGCATCGCGATGGTGCGCAAGAGCTGCGTGATGTCGGTCGGACCGTTTGATCCCCGCATTCCGACGCTCGCAGACGTCGATATGTGGATGCGCTTGTTGCTTCGCCACGACGCTGCCTATACGCCAGAGATCTTGTTCAAGACCTTCGCGCGCGAGCCGGGACACGCCGCAAGCGTCCCGAACTGGCGCGTACGCGCGGAACACGAGCTGATCTACGGGCTCAACTCAGCGAGGCGCTACCCCGGGCAGCCAGACAAGGTGAGGCAACTGCGCAACCAGATCGCGCCGATGTTGTGGCGGATCCGCGTGCTCATGTGGCTAGGTGCGGCACGTCGTGGGCAGATCAAGGTGGCTGCGGAAGGCTTGCAGTTCATGGCACAGCACGTCGATTTCGCCGCGACCGCCATTCCAGACAGTGTGTTGGACTGGGAAGGCGTAGCTCAACAACTTCGCGCGCGTCCGTAGAGGCTCCACAGCGGACGTAGCGCTGCGACGTGGAAGCAGCTCTGCCTCAGCCAGCCGACGGCAGCTTGCGCTTGTCGTGCGGCTTGTCGACGAAATCGTGGATGACTTGGATCACGTAGTTGAGCTCCGTCGCACCGATGCCCGGATACACGCCGAGCCAGAACGTGTGCTGCATAATCGCGTCGGTGTTCGGCAGCTCCCCCACGCTACGATGCGCGACGTCTTCGTAAGCCGGTTGGCGCAGGAGATTGCCCGCAAAGAGTTGCCGTGTGCCTATCTTGTGCGCGTCGAGGTGGCGCACCAAGTCGGTGCGGGAGAAGCCAGCGTCCGGCTTCACCGTGATGGGAAACCCAAACCATGCTGGTGTCGACCGTGGCGTGGCTTTGGGCAAGACCAGTACGTGCTGCAGATCGGCCAGGCCGGCGGCGAGGTGATCGAAATTGCCGCGCCTCGCGGCGACGAAGCCGTCTAGCTTCTGCAGCTGCCCCACGCCGACGGCTGCCTGCATATCGGTCAGCTTCAAGTTGTAGCCGATGTGCGAGTACGTGTATTTGTGGTCGTACCCGTGCGGAAGCGCGCCTAGTTGCCAATCGAAGCGCTTGCCGCAGGTGTTGTCTCGCCCAGGCTCGCACCAGCAGTCGCGCCCCCAGTCACGGAAAGACTCTAGCAACGTGAGCAGCCGCGGCGCGCCAGTGAAGACTGCGCCCCCCTCGCCCATCGTGATGTGATGGGCGGGGTAGAAGCTCAGCGTGCCGAGATCGCCGAAGGTACCGACCTGCTTGCCGTCGTAGAGCGAACCCAGCGCGTCACAGCAGTCTTCGATCAGCCACAGGTCATGCTTTTCCGCGAACGCGGTCACTGCCCCGAGATCGAAGGGGTTGCCGAGCGTATGCGCGATCATGATCGCGCGTGTCCGTGGCGAGCGCGCGGCCTCGAGCTGCGTGACGTCGATGTTGTACTCGGGGATGGTCACGTCCACGAACACCGGCACCAGGCCGTTTTGCACGATCGGGTTGACTGTCGTGGGGAAGCCTGCGGCGAGCGTGATCACCTCGTCGCCGGAGCGCAGGCGCTCGGCGCCAAGCTTCTTCGAGGTCAAGGCGCTGCAGGCGACCAAGTTGGCGGACGAGCCCGAGTTGACGAGCACGGTGTGGCGCGTGCCGAGTTTCGCACTCAGCTCTTTGCCAAAGCGTTCGGCATAGCGCCCGGTCGTGAGCCAGAAGTCCAGTGAGGCGTCGACCAGCAGCTTGATTTCTTCAGCGTCGAACACGCGGCCAGCAGGTGGGACTGACGACTGCCCAGGAGAAAACGGCCGCGGTGCGAACGCCTCGCGGTGGTATTCGACGACCAGATCTGCGATCTGGGCGCGCAACGCATCAGCTGTCTTGGTCATGACCCATGAGTTCCTCGTGCCGACATTCCGTGCGGGAAGGGACGTCCGCCCGCCGTACCGGCAAGCCCACTGCGCCTGTCGCGGCGCTCACGAACTACAGACGATCCACCCAGGCGCTCGCCATCAACCCCACGTCTTCCAGGGTGCCTGATTCTTGGCCCACATCTCGTTGAGCGCCAGGTACTCGCGGTAGGTGTCCATCGTGTGGAAGCAGCCCGTGTGCTGGTACGCGGCGAGTTGGCCCTCGTCTGCCAGGCGTCGCAGAGGGTCTTCTTCGAGCACGCAGTCGTCGCCACCGAGGTAGTCGATGATCTTCTTGTTGAACACGAAGAAGCCCGCGCTCGACCAATCTCCGAGCTGCGGCTTTTCCGCGAACCGCTTTACCCGCGACGAGGCATCGAGGTCGAGGATGCCAAAGCGCGATTGCACGCGTACGCCGCTGACGGTGGCGATTCTGCCGTGGGCCTGATGGAACGCGAGCAGTGCCTTGATGTCTACGTCGGCGAGGCCATCCCCGTAGGTGAGCATGAACGTGTCGCTGTCGATATGCCGCGCCAGCCGCTTCAAGCGGCCGCCGGTCATCACGTTGAGACCGGTCTCGGCGAGTGTCACCATGTAGTCTTGCTCGCCGTGCGAATCGAGGTACTTCACGCTAGCTTTGTCACCAAGGCGCACGGTGAAGTCGTTGCTCATCGCGTCGTAGTTCAGGAAGTACTCCTTGATCATCCAACCGCGATACCCGAGCGCGAGCACGAACTCCTTGAAGCCGTGGTGGGCATAGTGCTTCATGATGTGCCAGACGATTGGCCGACCGCCGACGTCGACCAAGGGTTTGGGTCGATATTCGGTCTCCTCGCGGAGACGCATGCCCATACCGCCACAGAGAATGACGACTTTCATCTTGCCCGTCTCCAACGCGAGAAACCGTGCGCCGGTCGCCAGTTTTGGCCCACCGGGGCGTGGCACGATAGCAGGCCGTGCGTCGCGGGCGGTACATTAATTTGAGCGAGATGTGCTATGGTGACGCGCGCCCTGGGCGTTCCGAGGAGCGCATCCCAGCCTACTCGCAGCCTTGAGCACGAAGACGCACGCATCGGGAACGAACAATGGCCAGCAATCCGAGCACAGCAACCGCTATTCGCGCTGCAATCGCTGGTGTGACCGTAGCGCCACGAAGACAGATTGTAGACGAGCGTGGCAAGGTCATGCACGCGCTGCGACGCGGGGACCCGGAATTCGAGGACATCGGAGAGGTCTACTTCTCCTGCGTGAATCCCCAGGCCATCAAAGCCTGGCATCTGCATCGCGAGATGACTCTGCATTACGTTTGCGTGTCGGGAGCCATCAAGCTCGTGCTCTACGACGACCGCTCGGATTCGAGTACGCGCGGCCACCTGATGGAGATCTTCCTCGGACCGGATAGCTACCAGCTCGTGAAGATTCCGCATGGCATCTGGAACGGCTTCAAGGGCGTCGCTGCCGCTCCCAGCATCGTGTGCAATTGCGCGAGCGTGCCGCATCGACCGGACGAGATCGTGCGCAAGGATCCGTTCAGCTCGGACATTCCGTACGACTGGGACATCAGGCACGGATGACGAGGCCGCTCGAAAGGGTGCTCGTGATCGGTGCTTCGGGACAAGTGGGTGCCGCGCTGGTGGAACGTCTCGGACCGGAGGCGTCGATTCCAACGTACGCGCGCAGCGCTGTCCGAACGGGCGTCCAGCTCGAGCTTGCGCAGGCTGCGCAGGACCGTGACCTCGCGGACTCGCTCGTCGAGCAGCTATCGCCCACCGCCGTCATCTGCGCCGCGGGATTGAACGACGTAGACGGCTGCGAGGGGCAGCTAGAGCGCGCGCTCGCGATCAACTGCGAAGCGCCAGCCAGGTTCGCGGCCGCGTGTGCAAGACGCTCGCTGCCATTCGTGTACTACTCCAGCGAATACGTGTTCGACGGCTTCGCCGGGCCCTACCGCGAAGCCGATGCGCTTTCGCCCACCGGCGCTTACGGCCGGAGCAAAGCCCAGGCCGAAGTTGCGATCGCAGAGGTGCACGCCACGGCATTGATCCTACGAACGACGGTCGTCTACGGACCGGATCGTCAGGGCAAGAACTTCGCCTACAGGCTCGCCAGCACTCTCGCAGCAGGCGAGCGTATCCGCGTTCCGAACGACCAGATCTCGACTCCAACCTACAATCGCGATCTTGCGCGAGCCACCGTCGAGCTGTTGCGGTCGGGCGCCACCGGCATTTAC
>JADGRG010000248.1 GCA_017881145.1 Sandaracinaceae bacterium
CTTCGACACCATGGACGGGCGCGTCGCGCGCATGACGCGCACGCAGAGCGCCTTTGGTCTGCAGCTCGACTCGCTAGCCGACGTGGTGGCCTTCGGTCTGGCACCGGCGCTCCTGGTCTACAACTGGGCACTGCGTCCGCTCGGCGTAGTCGGCATTGCCGCGAGTTTTGCGTTCCTCGCCGCGGGCGCGGTACGCCTGGCGCGCTTCAACGTGCTGGCCACGGGCACCGATGGCGCGCCCAAGAAGCCCGACAAGTACATCCTCGGCCTGCCGATTCCGGGCGCCGCTGGTGTGCTGGTCTCGATCGTGGCCGCCAATCACGCCGTCTCGGGAGGCCTGGCCAGCTCACCGATGACGATCTTGATCGTTGTGCTGGCGCTGGCTTTCTTCATGGTCAGCACGATCCGCTTTCGGTCTTTCAAAGACCTGCGCATGAACTGGCGCTCGGTGCTGCTCGTGGGTTTCGCGCTCGGCACGAGCGTCGTGTTGGCTCTCAGGTATCACATCTCCTTCGCGCTCGGTTGGCTGCTCCTCAGCTACGTCGCCATCGGCGTGATCGAATCGATCGTAGGCATGACCCGCAAAGCCGCCCGCACGCGCCGCCAAGTCCACGACGACAAGCCGGTGCTGTAAAGCCCGACCGGCAGGCGGTCGCCAATGTTGCATCGATGAGCCCATCAAAGCGCGCATCAAGGCGCGCAGGGCCAAGGTCTCGCGTGCGCAACTCGCCACGAAGACATGAAAACTTCTGGCGCGCCCGGAGGGATTCGAACCCCCGACGTTCGGTTCCGAAGACCGACGCTCTATCCAGCTGAGCTACGAGCGCAAAGATGAGGCGCGTTCTTACACCGGCTCGAGCGAGAGGTCTAGCGAGAGGCTTTCGGTATCAGCCGGCGCTCGTTCGCTCGGCGGAGGCGAGGCTTTGGATGAGGCGGGCTTCGTCGTGGCGGGCGCCGAGGCGGCTTACGGCTTCGAGGCCTTCGCGCCAGGTCTTGCGGGCGCGCTTGGATTGGCCGGCTTGGGCTTGGGAGAGGCCTTGCCAATAGCGATAAGTCGGCTCGCTGACGGGGAAGACGCGGGTGTGGCGTTTTAGGCCTTGCAGGGCTTGCTCGGCGACGCCTTGCCAACGTGGAGCGTGCGGCTCGGCTGCGCGCAAGGCGAAGCTGACTTCGGCAAGGCTCGACCAGCCGACGAGCATCGAGTGTGCGACGGGGCGGCGCAGGGCGGCGCTTTGGGGAAGTGCGTGTTCGAGCGCCTCGAGTGCACCTTTGGCATCGCCCGTGCGGTGGCGCGCCAGCGCGCAGATGCCCCAGGACGAAAGCATTTCGTTCTCGAAGCCGGGTCCGGAGAGCAAGGTCACCGAGTGCTCGATGTGGTTTGCGGCCGCGCTCGGCGCGCCGCGCGTCAGCTCGTAGAGTGCGACCGCGCGATGGCCCCAGCCGGTGTGCTGCCGATGCCCGATTTTCTCCGCGCGTTCGAGCAAGGAGCGCGCGATACGGCCGTAGTGTTCGGTTTCGCCGCGATAGTAGCTGGCCCAAAAAGCGACCCACTGAGCGTGGCCCCAGACCACGGGATCGTGCAGGTTCTCGCAGATCTGCTGGCACCTCAACACACTGCTGTAGGTGTGCTCCCAGCGCGCCATGCCCACGGAGTAGAGCGCACGAACCATGTGCGCGTAAGCCAAGGCTTGCGGTTGCTCGACCTGCTCTGCGACGCGCAGCGCGTGAGCGAGCATGAAGTCGGTCGCGGGATGCAGACCGGCCACGACCAAGGCACCGGCAAACTGCGCGTAGACAGCGGCGAGGTCGGCGCTCGGCCCGGAGCGCTGGGCGTGTGCGATCGCGCACAAGGTCGAGGCGATCAGGCCGCTGGCGTTGTTCGTGTAGTAGCAATACTCGGCGATGTGGCGGTGGGCTTTGGTGAGTTCAAGGTCGAACTCGGGCTCGACTGCAGGCGCGTTGGGCAGCGGGCTGTTTGGCCACTGAGAGGCCGCGCGCCGAGCGATGGCGGCGACGGCGGTCGCGACGGATGTTGGATGCTGGAGACGTGATCCCTGCGGCGCGACGGCCAAGGCACTCTTGGCCTGCGCGAGGCGCGCTTGGTTGTCGCCGAGGCCTGCGTAGGCATCGGCCAGCATCCGGCGCCAGCGAACTTGGTCGATCACGGGGCGGCGCGTCTCGACGGAAAGCTCGAGGCAGGTTTCGAGCAGACGGACGGCCTCACGGTAGGCGCCTGCAAGGAGCGCGCTACGAGCGGCCTGTTGGGCGTGGTGCGCGGTCTTGTCGAGGTCACCCGCCTTCTCGAAATGATGGGTGAGCAGTGCGTGATCGACCGCGGTCTCGGAGGTGCTCTGTGCGAGCAGGACCTCGGCCACGGCGCGATGCAACGCCGTGCGCTGTGGATGCGGCATGATGTTGTAGGCCACGTCGCGAATGAGCGCGTGACGAAAGGCGTAACGGCGGCCTGGCGCATCGGTCGGTTCGAAAAGCGCATTGGCGCACAAGCTTTCGAGCGCGGCCTGCAGCTCGCCCGGCTGCGCGGCAACGGGATACACCTGCTCGAGGAGTCCAGCATCGAACGTTTGACCGACTACGCTGGCGGTCTTGAGCGTGAGCCTCTCGACTTGGCTCAAGTTGTCGAGGCGGCTCGTGATGGCGGCGTGCACGGTGAGTGGAGCGGACAGCGCCTGCTCGGCCGTGCGCGCTTCGCTCCACCCGACGCCATCTGCGGTCTGGC
>JADGRG010000249.1 GCA_017881145.1 Sandaracinaceae bacterium
CAAGTGGAACAAGATCGAACATCGCATGTTCTGCCACATCACCCAAAACTGGAGAGGTCGACCATTGATGAGTCACGACATCATCATCGAGCTGATCGCCAACACGACAACGCGTGCAGGTCTGAAGATTCGCGCCGAGCTCGACACCGCTCCCTATCCCACTGGCACCAAAGTCAGCGACGAAGATCTTGCCGCAATCAATCTCATGCGACACAAATTTCACGGCGATTGGAACTACACACTGCTCCCGATCCATCGTTGAAATTGACTACGTTATTTTGACGCGATTCCTAAGGGGCGCGCCACAGGTTCTCTCAGTGCCGATGCGCATGATGCGCATCCGGTACATGCGGATGCGCGTGCCGCCGGTCCTCGTGGTGATGGCCGTGGCTGTGCGGTCCCGCCGGCACGGAGTCGTGTCTATGGAGGTGATGGTTGTCGTTGTGCGTGTGGGCCTGCTCATGCTCAAGCACACTGTGTTCGTGGTCGTGACCATGCGACTCGGCCACATGCAAGACAACACCCGTCAGCATCATCATGCCGCCAACGCCCATCCCCCAACTCAATGACCGGTCGCCCAGGCCGATTGCGAGTGATGCGCCGATGAACGGCGCGAACGCGAACACCGAACCGGTTCGGGCCGCACCGAACGCGCGCTGCGCCAGCAGGTAGAACCGCAAGCTCAAGCCGTATCCGCTCGCTCCGATGGCCAGCAGCGCCGCGGCCGCACCCCAGCCCAGCACGGGCTCTCCAGCTGCCACGGCCAAAGTCCCGGTTGCGATCGCGCCGATCGCGCACTTGCCCAGCACCACCTGACCCGGATCGCGCTCGGCCAGCGCGCGCGAGAGCGTGTTGTCCACGCCCCAGGCCGCCGTCGCGCCCAACACCGCCATCAGCCCGACCAGCTGAGTGCAAGCGTTCAACCCCCCGTTCCGCGATCAGCACCACGCCGCCAGCGAGCAACAGCAATATTGCCGTCCAGACGCGCCGGTCCATCACTTCGCGATAGAGCGCCCGGGCCAACACCGCGGTGAACAGCGCTTCAAGCGCCAGCATCAGCGACGCGCTCGTGCCACTCGTGTGCTGCAGGCCCCAAGCCAGTGCAACCGGCCCGATGGCGGCGCCGAAAAATGCCATCAACCCCAAACGGGACAGGTCAGTGCGGTGCAATGCCGCCTCGCGCTCGACCGGTTCTCGAAGTAGCGCGCCGATCACCGCTGCACCACAGTACAACAAGGACGCCGTGGTGAAGGCGCCGAGACCATCACCGGCGCGTTGAAGCAACGGCGTGCTGATGCCGAACAACGTGGCTGCCGCCAATGCCAAGAGGCCACCGTGGAGCGCGGGAAGTTTGGCGGTCATGCGAGCATTCTGACGCCATAAGCGGACCCACTTCGCCGGCCCGCTCAAACGTGCGCGCCACTGCCACGTTCGGCTCATTGCTCATCGACTCGATGCAGCCGCATCGCGTGCCACAGCGCGAGGTCGTACGCAATCTTGAGCGCGCCGCAAGCGACGAGCGGCAGCGAGATCCACCCGGCGGCGAACAGCGCGCCACTCAGCGTCGGACTCAGCGTCGCCGCGAGACTGCTCGGCACCGCCGTGAAGCTCGCCGCGGCACTGCGCTCGACCGGCGTGACCACGGCCATCACGAAGGCGGTCCGCGTGGGTACATCCATCTGCGACAAGGCACTGCGCACGAACAGCAGCCCGAGCGCTACGGGCAGACTGGGAGCCAGCGCCGCAAAGACCAGGCAGACGTTGGCCGGAATGTGCGTGAACACCATGGTGTTCAGCAGCCCGATGCGGCGGGCGACCAGCGGCGCTGCCAGTTGCGAGGCGGCACTGAGCAAGCCGGCCCAGAAGAAATACACGCCTGCCTGCGCCAGCGACAGCCCGAACCGCTGGAACAGCCACAGCGACAGCAGCGAATTGACCACCAAGCCACCGGCAAAGAAATCGACGCTGAAAAGCGCAGCCAAACGCAAGACGACGCCGCGCGATGGGCCCAGGGGGGCAATCGACGCCTGTTCGTGCAGCTCGTTGCGCGCTGGCAACCGTCGATAGAGCCAGAACACGATCAGCCCGAGCAGGCCGTAGACGACGAACATGCCGCGCAGGGCCCCGAGTTGCGCAACACCGGCGTCGCGGACGAGCCAGTCCGGCAGCCCGGCGGCGAGGGCGCCGAACGCGACGCACAGGGCTCCCAGCACGCTGTGGCGCGCGAACAGCGCGGTTCTCGCGCTCCCCTGGGCGGCGCCCGCCAGGCGCGCGTGCTCCAGCGGCAGGAACACGCTCACGTCGCCCGAACTGGGGTTGAGCGTGCCGACGAACGCGACGACGAGGAGCGGCCAGAACGATGACAGGCTGGCGAAGCCGAGCCCGGTGGTCGCCATCAGAACTGCGGCGCTGCGCAGCAACCGGTTGGCTGCGAACCGATGCCCCCAGGCGCCGACTTCAATCTCGCCCTTCCTTGTCAGGCAGGCCGCTGCGCCTGGACGGCGTCAGCGACGCTCCAGAACAGTCGGTCGGCAGCGCCAACGCCCTGTGGATCCCAGCGCTGCAGCAGTTCCCGCACCGGCTCCTTGACGCGCGACAACACCAGCGCCCTCCCGCAGCCGCGCAGACGGTGATCCAGTTCGAGCAGGCATTCGACGGCGGTGCTGTCGAGGTCCGAACTTTCTTCGAGGCTCAGAACTACGGTCCGCACGTCATTGCGAGCACCGATGCGGCTCATGACATCCGCGACCACGCGCTCCGCACTGGCAAAGAACAGCGGCTCTTCCGGTCGGAGAATCAGCAGCCCGGGAACAGCAGCGGCGCCTTGATGACCATCGAGTGCCACGAAATTGCGCGACGCCCCGAGTTCTCCCAGCTCGTGCACCACCGGCTGACTGAAGCGCCGCAACGCGGCCAGAAGCGACAACGCGATCGCGGCCAGCATGCCGTGCATCACCCCGAACAGCAGCACGGCCGCCACCGCACTGACCAACAGCACGCGATCGCGATTCATCCGCCAGACCTCCAGCAACGGTCTTACGTTCAAGGCATGCCACAGCGCGCCGATCACGGCGACCGCCAGCACGGGCCTTGGCAGCAGACGCAGGGCCGGCAGCGCCAAGGCAAGTGCCATCGCAATCACGCCAAGTGCGACGACACCGGCCCAGCGGCTGGTTGCGCCAGCGGCCTCATTGGCTGAACTTGCCGAGAACCCGGCGCCGACGGGCATGCCTTGCAGCAGAGCCGCCGCCACGTTGCACGCTCCGAGCACCATGAGTTCGCGATCGGCGTCCAGCGCATCGCCGTGCGCCAACGCCAGGCTGCGCATGCTGCCCCACGATTCCGCGAAGACGAGGACCACAAGGCCGAATGCCAGCTCGCCCAGTTGCAACCAATCGGCGAACGGCAGATCGGGCAAGCCCAGTTGCAGCGCCGGACGTTCGATCGCACCGACCTCGGCCACGCCGAGCGACTTCAAATCGAGCACCTGGGCGGCGACGATGGCGAGCACGATGACGAGCATCGAGGCCGGCACTTGCGGCCTGCGCTTCAATGCCGCGACCACGACAGTGGCGGCCAGCGCAACAGCCACACTGGGCCAGTGCCACTCTTGCAGATGGCTTGCAGCAAAGAGCAGTACATGCAGTGGATCGGAGCCCGCGTCGTGCGGCACGACAAACCCGCATGCATCAGGGAGTTGCTTGATCACGATGGTGATGGCCAGAGCGAACGCGAAGCCCCGCAGGACCGGGCGCGACACGAACGCAGACAACTGCCCCTGTCGGGCCCACGCCAGCAGCGTCAAGACAGCGCC
>JADGRG010000250.1 GCA_017881145.1 Sandaracinaceae bacterium
AGCTCGGACAGCAAGACTACGCGCTGCTTGCGCGCACGCAGGACACGCGCGAGCTTGGCGTCGGACGTCACGAGCTCACACGACAAGCGCTCGGCCAGAACAGCGTAGACGGCGTCGTACACGGTCATCGCCTCGCAGGCTTGATAGGCATCAATGATCAGGGCCTGGCTCTTTGCGATCGCCAGCGGCAGCCTGTGAAGGTTGTCGACGCAACGTTTTCCTTCGGCCCGCGTGATGGCCTTGCTCCGCACCAACCTGCTCACCGCCGATGAGACTTCGACGTACATGAGGTCCGGCGCCCATAGTTCCAGTTCTGGATCCGTTTGAAGCCTGCGGAATAGCTTCGTAGCCTCGGCCGCAAAGCGGAGTTCCACCAGGTACTCCACGACGACCGACGCATCGAGCACCATGCCCGCCGACGTCATCGCGAATCTCGGTCGCGCCGCACGAGCTCGGCCGCAGATACCCTTCGGCGCGCATGTGGTCGCGTCTCCTCGACCTCGTCGAGCAGTTCCTGTAGCCCCGCCCGATCCGTACGCAGAGCGCGGCGCAGGAGCCTGACGGCCTCGCTGGAGATGGAGCTCTCGCGTTCGTCTGCCCTCCGACGAAGCGCCTCGTAGATCTCGTCGGGAACGTTGCGAACGTGGAGCGTGCTCATGCTTGGATGCTAGCAAAGCTGCTAGCGTAACTGCAACACTAGAGGTCACCCACCACTGACCAAATGGCGCCATCGGCGCGCTGCGTCCAGGCGCCGTTGGCGCGAGGAGCGCATTTGGCGTCCGCTGCCGGCAATCTCAGAACACGGCCCGTCGGTCCCTTTTCTTGAGCCTATGGCGCTGGTGGCCGCGCAAAGTAGCTTGCGATTGCATATATCGTAGTCGGCGATATACTTATCGCATGTTGGAGTATCTCGTCAGTGCGACCGTGCGCAGAAAGCTGCTGGAGTCTCTCTGGAGAGACGGCGCCCGCGGGACGGCCAGCTCCCTCGCTCGCCAGACCGGGACGGCCTTCGCGGCGTGCTACAGCGAGCTCAAGGCCATGAGCCGGGCGGCGGTGGCCAGCGAGTCTCTCGAATCCGGACGCCTTGTGTACGAGGCCAATCGGCAGAGCCCCTATGCCTCAGCACTCAAGCAGCTCGTCGCGCGACCCCCACGCAAGCGCGCAAACGCAGCGACGACCAAGTCGGAACAGCGCTGGGACGAGGTTCGATCTGAGCTTGCCACTCATGGCGCTCCGCTCTGGGGTCAGCTGCCCAAGGGGCGCGCTCACACTCCCCTCGAAGAGCTGCTAGCGAAGGCCTGCGAGCTGGCCCACCGCGACCCTTCAGTGGCGAAAGTGCTGCCGTACTTGTTTCTTCGAAGGAAGGGCGATGTCAGCTTCAACCGATTCCAGCAAGCGCTGACGGAAAACCGAGAGAAGCACACGGCAGGATTCATGCTCGCCGTGGCCGTCGCGCTCTCAGGCGACAAGACACTTCGTACTTGGTCAGAGCAGCTGAGAGACAAGCGAAGAACCAAGCCCGTCGATTTCTTCGAAGGACCGACGCCGAGTTCAAAGCGGCTTCGGGAGCTCGCGGAGCGCAACACCCCGGAGCTCGCTCGCGCCTGGAATTACCGGCTCAACATGACGCTGGATGACTTCCGCAGTGTTGTGGAGAAGCTTCCTCTCGATGATCACCTACCAAGCTGAGCAAATCCGACGCTTCCTCGAAGCGGTCGATAGACACCTGCAAGAGCCCGTGCGCTTGGTGATCATCGGCGGCGGAGCGGCGCTCCTGCACTACGGCGCGAAGTCGACCACTCGCGACTGGACGCGAAGGTGCTCGTCGAGCGCTACCTGGAGGAGATGCAGCACGCAATCGGCCGGCAGGCCGACCGTGATCTCTGCCTGCTTGCCGGGGTCGAAGTCATCTGGGACTCAACGACCGCAGACCTGGCGCAGAAGCAGGTCGAGCGACATCGGGCGAACACGCTGCCGCTCGTGAAAAGTGAAGAACGCCGACCACGCACGCGCGGCCGCAGGCGCTAAGCACGGCAGGGCACGTCGCTGCATCGCGAGCGTCAGCAGGTGCTGGACGTAGTGCACGAAGCGTCACGGAAGTCGCGCTGCCCTCGGCGCAGGAGGCGACTCGCCGAGCACACGTCCGGTCCGTGAGCGAGTGCCCATAGGCAAGAACGGCGGCGAAGCCAGTGTACGCCCTCTCCAGCGCGACCAGGATGCCCGAAGTCGGGATCTGGTTCGAAGGCGGCTTATATCAATACACGAGTTTGCCTCCAGTGTCCGCAACGTGTATCAATAAAACATGCCCCTCGGTGCCCGGGAAGCTATCGAGATGTTCCACTTGGTCTTCCTGCGAGCTCTCACTGCGAAGGGGGTGGACACTGCCCTCGCCCAGAAGATCGCTGCTCTTGCCGCGCGCACCGAGCCACAGGCTCGCGACGTATTCGATCTTCAGCTTCTGCTCGCGCGCACCGACGCGCGCAGCCCCGATTTGTCGCACCTGCGCAAGCGCACCATCGCCGACGCCATCGAGCGAGCGATGGGCATCTCGTACGACGAGTATCGCTCGAAAGTGGTGGCATACCTCGACCCCGAGCACGCCGAGCTCTACGAGGACCCTACGGCCTGGGATGCGATGCAGGACATGGTGGTCTCGCGCTTGCAGGAGCTCGCGTGAACTCCCGGCAGGCCTACGCGACGCTGCGCGGACTTGGCGTTCCAGTGATCCGCACCGCCGACGCTGCGACGGCGCTGCACCAGTCCACGGCGGCAGCCACCAAGATGCTCTCGCGGTTGGCAGCTGCCGGGCTTATGGCGTCCGTGCGCCCCGGCATGTGGTGGCTCGACGGCACGATAGACCCTTATCGGCTACCGCAGCACCTGACCGCGCCGCTCGACAGCTACATCTCGCTGCAAAGCGCGCTGCATCTTCGTGGACTCATTGAGCAGATCCCAGAAGTCATCTACGCGGTGTCGCTAGCACGGACGCAGCGCATCTCGACGCGGGTAGGTGCTTTCTCCATCCACCACCTCGCGCCCGAGGTCTTTGGCGGCTACGAGGAGACCGCCACGTCCATGAAGCTCGCGACTGCGGAGAAAGCACTCTTCGACTTTGCATACCTATCCGCGGGTCGGACGCGCCTCTTCACCGCGCTGCCGGAGCTCGAACTACCCGCGAAGTTCCGACTGCGAGAGTTATCGCGTTGGCTGGCGAAGATCCCGAGCGAGCGCAGCCGCACAATCACGCAGCGTAAGCTCGACGAGCTCTTGGCGGAACATCCGCCAGCGCAGCGAACGAACGCGACGGTGAAGCGGATGCGGCGTGCGCCCAAGTGACGGGTCCTTCCGCGCGTCGTGCGGAGGGGCCAGCGTTTATGAGAGCTATCCGCCGCGGAGCCTCGTGTTCTCCGTCTCGTACAACTGATACGCGGCGCCGGCATGCCCATGGGGCCCCATTCGTGTACAGTGGCTCGGGGAGGGTTTCCCCACGCTCGTGGATAGTGCCATTCGACCCCCGTATGCGTTGAGCGAGCAAACACCTATGAAAGAAAAGAAGCGAAAACCGTTGTCCGGCAAGGTGGCCGTAGCCGAGTTGCGTAAGCGCGCGAAGAATGGGCAATCGCTTGCATCCGGAGCCAATCGCGGCGACTGGTTGTACGCCGCCGCCGTCCGCTTCTTCGGCTCGTGGGGCGCAGCTGTAGAAGCAGCGGGCTTCGCCTATGGCGACGTCAAGCAGGCTGCTCTATCGGC
>JADGRG010000024.1 GCA_017881145.1 Sandaracinaceae bacterium
CGATGTTGGCCGTCGCCTCGTCGAGCACCAGGAACGGAGCGTCCCGGTAGAGCGCACGAGCGAAGGCGATGAGCTGGCGTTCGCCCGCGCTGAAGTTACTGCCTCGCTCCTCGACCCGCGCGTGTAGTCCCTCGGACCTGCGCTCCACCAGGTCGATCGCACCGACCCGCTGCAGCGCCTGCCGCACCTTCGCTTCATCGACAGCCGAGGGCGAGAAGGCGACGTTCTGCGCCACCGTGCCCGCAAAGAGGAAGACATCTTGCGGGACGACCGCAAAGTGCCGCCGCAACTCTTGTCTCGGCAAAGAGCGAATCTCGCGTCCGTTCACGAAGATCTCGCCGCTCACATGATCGTAGAGCCGCAGCAGCAGCGAGATGGTGGTGGTCTTGCCAGCTCCCGTCGCACCGACCAGAGCCAGATGCTCGCCCGGTTTGGCGCGAAAAGAGATGTCGCGCAGCACATCGTCGTCGACGCGATAGCCAAAGTTGACGTGCGAGAAGCGCAGAGCGTCCTCGGTCTGAATCGGCGCGGCTGGACCTGCGACCAAAGTCTCCGTGCCGGCGTCGGCCTCGACATCCTGGTTGGCCAAGAACCCAAACACACGTTCGGCCGCCGCCATCGCGGATTGGATGATGGTGTACTTGGTGGAGAGATCGCGGATCGGCACGAAGAAGTGCTGGATGTACTGGTAGAAGGCCACCACCGTGCCGATGTACGCGGCTTGTTTGCCACCGGCCTGGAGCAAGCCTGCGCGAACACTGGCGTACCAAAGCAACAATGCGACGCAGACCAGCGAGACCGACTCGACCACCGAATAGAGCAAGGCGTCGAGCCGGATCGAACGGTAGTTTGCTAGCCGGTAGTCGTGGTTGATCTTCCGGTATTCAGCAGCGCAGGCAGCCTCGCGACCGTAGGCCTGGACCACCTGCACGCCCTGAACCTGCTCGCCGAGATACGAATTCAGCTCAGAGATCTTGGCGCGGATGTCGCGGAACGCCTCGCGCGCGCGACGCCTGATCCACTCCACGGCCACGCCGAGCGGCGGCAGCGCGATGAAGGTGATGAGGCTGAGGCGATAGTCGAGCGCCAGCATGAACGCGATGATGCCGACCAAGGTGAGAATATCGGCGACCGCCATGACGGCGCCCGAAGAGAAGAGCTCGCTCAGCGCATCGACGTCGTTGGTGACGCGCGTGAGCACCCGTCCGATGGGTGTTTTGTCGTAGTAGCGGATACGCATGCGTTGCGCGTGCCGGAAGACCTCACGCCGCAGATCCACCATGCTGCGCTGGCCCGCGAGTTGGATGGCGTAAGACTCTGCGAACCCCGCCAGGAACTCCATGAACACGGCCAGCGCGAAGAACCAGACCATCCGGAACCAAAGTGACTCGCTGTGCTGCACCAGCACAGCGTCGACCGTGCGCTTGACCAGATACGGCTGCAGCAACGTTGCGAGGGACGAGACTGGCACCAGGCAAAGCGAGAGCAAGAGCAGCACCCAGTGCGGACGCAGATAGGGAATGAGGCTCTTGAGCAGCCCAAGATCTCGTAAGGTCGGCGGCTCATCGGGCGGGCGTTCGTGGGTGTCGACGGCTCTGGCTTCTGGCGCCGAGGCAGCAGCGTCCGAGGTCGCATCGACGCGGACCTTGGCGTCCGTTTGCGTGGCAGCTGTGTCGTTCACAGGGTTCCGAGCTCCGCTTCCAGACGCTGTCGCGCAGCGAGACTCGCGTAGACCCCGTCCGGCTTGGCCAAGAGCTCCTCGTGCCTTCCCTCTTCGACCACGCGACCTTGGTCCAGCACGATGATTCGATCGCAGCGCTCGGCGGCGGCCACGCGGTGGGTCACCAGAATCATGGTGCGGTCTTTGCCAGCCTCCTCCAGCGCGTCGAGGATGCGCGCTTCGGTCTTGGCGTCGACCGCGCTGAGAGGGTCGTCCATGATCAGAACGCGTGGCTCCGAAAGCAGCGCGCGAGCCAACGCGATGCGTTGCTTCTGGCCGCCGGATAGTTGGACACCACGCTCGCCCACGAGTGTCTCGAAGCCGTCGGGCAGCTCTTCGATCTCGCTCAACACCGCAGCGGATCGTGCTGCCCCGCGGATGCGTTCTCGCGCTTGCGCTGACGAGGTCTCGGACAGCGCGTAGCCGATGTTATTGGCGATGGTATCCGAGAAGAGGAAGGCTTCTTGCTGAGCGTAGCCGACTGTCTTACGCAGCTCGCGGATGCGCAACGCGGTGACATCGTCGCCGTCGAGAAACACGCGCCCCTTCGGCGTCGGCAAGATGCGTGCGAGTAGCGCGCCGAGCGTGCTCTTGCCACTGCCGGTGCGACCGACGATGGCAAGTGAGCCTTGTGCGGGAAGCTCGAAGCCGACGTGGTCGAGCACTCGGCGATCTCCGTATTGATAGGACAGGTCGCTGACGCGTAGCGCGCCAATCTGCTTTGGGCTGCTGGCTCCTGCGACTTCGACCACATCGGGTTGGGCGTCCAGGATTTCACGCACGCGGTTGAACGAAGCGCGGCCTCGCTGCAGCACGGCCATGATGTAGCCGAGGCCCATGGTCGGCCATTTCAACGACTCGACATAGGCGAGGAACGCCACCAGCGCGCCGACGGTCAGCGTGCCCTCGCGCACCATGCCGGTACCGCGGTAGAGCACCAGGAGCGTTCCCAGCGACGCCACTCCAATCATCAACGGCCAGATGAAGCCGCGGATAACGACCAGCGCCATGTTCTTCTGTAGCGCGTTCTGGTTGGCCTCTTCGAAGAGCTCCTCCTGCTCGCGCTCGGCACCAAACGCACGCACCAAACGCACGCCGGCCAGCGCTTCCTGCACGCGGGTCGAAAGGGCCCCGAGCGCCTCTTGGGACGCTTGGCTGCGGCTGAACATCGCCTTGCCCAGCACACGCGCCGAGAGCACCAAGAGCGGAAACGGCAAGACTGCCCACACCGTGAGCTCGCGTGACATCGCCAGCATGCAAGCGAGCGAGAGCCCAAACGCCACCGCCGAGTTGACGATATTGAGCATGCCGAAACCGACCATCACGCGAACCTGGGCGAGGTCGTTGATGGAGCGGCTCATCGTCTCGCCGGTCGGCACGCGCTGGAAGAACGACGGGCCCAACCTATGCAAGTGCTCGAGCAGCTCATTACGCAGCTCGAACTCGACGTCGCGGCCCACGTTGAAAACACGCGTGCGCGAGGCAGTGCGCACGAAGCCCATGGCGGCCGCCAAGAAAGCCACCCATGCCGCAGTGCGGGCGACGCTGCCAAGTGTGCCGGCCACCAGCGCGTCGACCGCGTCCTTGAGCAGCCAGGGAATGGCCTTGTCGAACGCGTTCGTGACGATCAAGAGCCCAGCGCCCTGCCAGAGCCGACGGCCGTGGGGGCGCAGGTAGTCGCTGAGCGAGCGTGGTTGCGCGCTGTCCATGGCGACTATTCCTAAGCTTGCAGGGCTGGATCGGTAGGCGCGGATTTGAGCGCACTCCGTTCCAGACCGCGCCACATCTGATGTGCCTTGCCCGCGGCCTGCGTGTCGCCGACGGCTTCCAGCAGCTCCGGCATGACCACTTGGACCTTGGGATGCGATTTCACGTGGGCTTCGAGCGCAACCCGGAAGGCTGCCAGGTCGACCTGCCCTGACACCACGATCTTGCCGTAGACGAGCCGGTGCGGCTCGGGCCGCGTGTGCTCGTGCTTACGCATGTGCTCTCCGCTCGCGCAGCGCGCGCAGAGCTGCTCGACTTTCGCCCGGTGCACGAAGAGCACCGCGCCATTCGGCAGCGCTGCACCGAAAGCTTCCACGTCCCCAGCATCCTGTTCCAGAGCCACGAAACGCAAGCGACGCTCGTCGCCCTTGCGGAGCACAGCCAGCAGCGGAAAACGCGGCACGAGCTTGCCTTCGTGCTCGACCACGCCGACCGGCGTGCCGTCCCAGAGCACCAGATCGCCGTAGTCGACCGCAGCTTGGCGAAACGTGGCGCTCTGCACGACGCCGTGGCAGGGCGTGAGTGGGCTCACCCAAACCAGCTCGAAGCTGATCGCAGCGTCCAACTCGGCGCCAGCACTACCGTGGCCCGAGCCGCGCGTCGCTGCGCGCACCTGGACGGGCGGCAGACCTTCGACGTAGGGCATGCCCGACGGCGCCACCTCTGCAGGCAATCCAAAGCTGCGAAACGCCTCAGCGGCGATGTCTCCTCGACCCAGCGCGGTCGCAGCGATGGCGAGGTTCCAGAGCACGCCCTTACGATCGCCGAGCAGGCCTCGCGCACGCTGATTGGCCTCGAGGGCTTCGTTCCAGCTGCGCCGTGCCTTGTGGACGAGGCCCAGGTTGAACCAGAAGTCCCCGTTGTCTGGCTGCAACACCAACGCTTCCGTGCAGCTCGCGAGAGCCTCGTCATGGCGATGTGCCAGCCGCAGAGCATTGGCGCGGCTCATGGCGAGGTAGCCGCCGACCTTGGGATCTCTGCGAACGTTCGCGTCCAGCGACAGAAGGCAGCGTTCTGCTGCGGAGGCCGCCGTCTGCGCAGGTCCATCCACAGCAGGTGGCTCGTCCGAGGCCTGGAGCTCCGCTGCTCGTACCAGCGCATCGCAGGCGGCCAAGACGATCCCTGGCGTGGTTGGCCAGCTCGCCAGGATGCGTCGCGCCTCCTCGAAGAGCTGCGGCCGACTCGGGGTGATTCGCAGGAGCGTCAGCCAGGTGAGGGCCAGTTCCTGGTCCGCGTCGATGTGCTGGCCGAAGCGCTCGATAGCTTTCCAAGCACGCTCCGGCTCACGCGCCTCAACGGAGCGCGCCACTTCGTCGAGTGCCCGGGCGACTTCTCTATTCTCTTGCATGGTCACGGCGGTCCGGAATCGATAGCAGGCTTTTAGCTGAGCGCACACGGCGCCGCGTCGGAAATCCCGATCGGGTCTCCACCATGTTCTGGGTCGATACCGTGTACACTCGGCACCGACGGCCAGCCTGCCCAACCTAGGGGCACAGCCCTGATTCGCAACCCTTCGGGTACCTTTTGTCACCGCAACGCATCGCCTTCGGTCGAACGGATGTCGGCAAGCGACGGCCTGCCAACGAGGACGCGTTTCTCGTCGACGACACGCGGGGCCTCTACGTGGTCGCCGACGGGATGGGCGGACACAGCTCCGGGGAGATCGCCAGCGCCGAGGCGGTCGAGGCGCTCCACGCGATGGTGTCGCGCGAACGCGAAGCGCTAGCGTTGGTCGAGGCGCTGCCGCACGACGCCGCCACGCGCAACGCCGACGGTTCCCCGGTGTTGCAGAAAGCCTTGCGCGTTCTGGAAAGCGCGGTCCAAGCGGCGACCTACATGGTGTTCGGTCTGAGCGAAGCCAACCCCGACCGTCGCGGCATGGGCACGACGCTCTCGGCTCTCTTGTTGTGCGGAGAATTCACGCTGACGGCACAGGTCGGCGACAGCCGCATCTACCTGGTGCGAGATGGACACGCGCAGCAGATCACCGAAGACCACACGCTGATCGCCTGGCAGCTCAAGAAGGGTTTGATCACACAGGACGAAGCTCGCGTCTCGCGCCAGAAGAATGTCATCACTCGCGCGGTCGGCTCCCGCGACTATGTGCAGGTCGACACGAATCTGGTCTCGACCAAGCCGGGCGATGCCTTCCTGCTCTGCTCAGACGGCTTGCACGGCTACCTCGCGGAAGACGAGATCCCGGCGATCATGCAGCTGCCGCCGGCAGAATCGACCCAGCGCTTCATCGATCTCGCCAACCAGCGTGGTGGACGGGACAACATCACCTGCATCGTCGTGCACCTGAGATGAACGCTGCTCGGCGGAGGGTGTAGACACCCTACTTCGCGAGCGGCTCTGGAGCAGTGCTGGGAGACATTTGCGGCGGGAACGACGAGTTGCGCGGCACACCGAGGTATCGCTCGCGCAGATGCAGGAAGACGGTCTGAGTGATGCTCAGCACCGGCACTGCCAAGAGAGCGCCCACGATGCCGTAGAAGTGCTCACCGGCGAGCAGCGCAAACACCACCAGCACCGGATGCACGCGCGCCGAATCGCCGAGGATCTTCGGGTTGAGCACGTTGGCCTCCAGCTGATGGATGGCCACGACCCACGCCAGCACCAAGAGCGCCGAGCCAAAGCCGCTGGGCAGAGCCACCACGACCGCTGGTACCGTGCTCAAGATCGAGCCGAAGATCGGGATGAGCGACATTATCGTCGCCAGCGCAGTCAGGAATACCCAGTACTTGAGGCCCAGCGTCCAGAAGCCGATACCGGAGAGCATGCCGTTGATCAGGCAGATGATGAGCTGTCCACGCACCACGCCGGCCAGTCCGCGATCGATGCGCCGCACCAGCTCATCGAACTCGGGACGCCGGCTGGGCCGATAGAACGAACGAAAGAATTCGAAGATCCGCTCGCTCGTGATCAGCATGTATGCGGAGATCATCAGCGTCATCACGAAGCCGAAGATCCCGCGCGACACCGAGAGCACCAAAGAGCGAGCCGTGAGGAAGAGCGTGGTGGCGGAGCGCTCGGTTGTGTCCATGGCGCCGCCGAACGCCGCGTTCAACGCGCTGCTGAGGTCACCATCGCGCTGCACGCGCGGCGGAGCCGGCGTGATGCGGTAAGAGTTGGTTCCGTCGGGCGTGATGCGCAGGCCCTGTGGCGGCAGCGCCACCTCGTAGCCACCGTCGCCACGTGGTCGGACCTGGATCGCCGACGGATCGAGGCGCGGACCGATCAGCGGCGGCTTCGTAGCATCGTCCGCGGACCGATTGGCTCGTGAGGCCGAATCCAGCGGATCGAAGTAGAGCGCGCTGGTCTCGCGCAGACGACGCTCGGCTTCGGGAATCCAGCGCGTCTTGAGCTCGCTCGCGATGCGCGGTGCCTCACGGGCCAAGCGAGTCAACTCCACGGCAAGACGTGGCAGCGAAACCGCCACCACGCCGCTGATGCTGGCCAGCAGCGTCATATAGAGAGCAACCACCACCATCCAGCGCCGCGGATGGCGGCCAAGCAGCGTGAGTCGTTCGCCAGCGTGCACGATGGGCGAGAGCACGTAGGCGAGCACCACCGCCAAGAGGAAGGGCAAGAGCACGTCCCGCGCGGCGATCAGCACGAGTAGACAGACCATGGCGGAGACCAACAGAAAGCCGCGACGGCGCTTCTGCGATCCGGGGCCGGACTCAGGCACTGCGTCGCCCTCGAAAAGAGGCGCCGTCATTGCGAGGTCTCCATGCTCACACGATAGCGCGGAAGGTGCGCGATGCCGAATACCAACTGGCGTGTTTTCGCCCCCACAACGCCGAACGGGACCAACCTGCAGTCATGCAGGTGGTCCCGTTCGGCGTGCCTAGGTCCCGCAGGACCAGGCGCGCTTAGATGGCGAGCGCCATCCCTTCTCTTCAGTCCTGGTCTCAGTCATGGTCTGGCTACTCGTGCTGATCGCCGCGCGGGACGTGCTATTGCCCTTCCTCTTGGCGGTGGTGCTCGCCTACGTGCTCTCGCCCATCGTGC